>NZ_JASJOR010000031.1:0-109453 GCF_030068545.1 Xanthocytophaga flava
TTTGTATGGTTGAAGTATACTCTGGAAAATATCTCTTGTACCAACCATAAAAATCTAACCGATCTATTTCCACAAAACTATAAACGAATTATCCTCACTAACAATATGTAGTTCGTCGGGCGCATACGATAATTGAGACTATAAGGTAGCAATTGTTTATATTTAGCATTCCCTAAGTCAAAATAATACCATGAACTGATAGGAATTACTATTTTTCGAGAAGAGGTATTTTTAAAATATAACTTTACTAAAACAGTTTCTTTTTCTTCTTTTACGGAAACAGAGTATTGTAAAGGTAGAGCTTGAATCTGACTATAGAAAATCATAAAAAAGAATAAGAAATATTTCATATCAGTAACAAGAATCAAATAAAAATTTATTAATTTTTTATGAATCGATAACTATAAATAGTTGGATAAGATACTATTCATAGTTATCAATCTATCCTACTACTTATGTTATTCGAGTATCATACTATCTTTGCTTCATCTCTTTCCTGCTGACTTAGCGGATCAGATACTACTATCCACATGATCTTTCTGTTGCGATCTCAAATGAAAAGTCTGTCATATTAATCGCTACAGCAATTTTGCATTTGTATGGAAAGCAAACAATACTTTTTAGCTTTGTTTTCATCAAACCAAAAGGTTTGTCTATTTATGAGTCAGACACCAGTTAAAAAACAATATGGCAAACAGAGCATATCTATATAGTGCAAACAAAGAATTGACCCAACTACGAGATCTATCGGAATGGAGAAGTGAAATTCCGTTGTTTTATAAAATAATTTTGGGCTGTAACACGCAATTGGCTGATTCAAAAATATGGGACTATGAGCACCCAATAGGGATAAAGGGTGATTTTGACAAAGGGCTAAGAAAATTCTACTATTTTTTAACTTACCTACAAACCCAGACAAATCTGAATACAGAAGCACTAGCAGGATTTAAGCAAGAAACAATGGCTTTCTTTGAAAAATATAAAGAAAAAGAACAGGAATTGTTTTTTTTGGAAGGTGGAGAAGTTTTTGATTTGATAGCAGATATTGAGCCAATTGAAAAACAGAATGAGTCACTTTATAAAGAAATTGTTTCCATTTCAGTTGACATAGATGAGATTCTGGATAAAAAACCCAGCAATTTATTTGATTTTAAAAATGCATCATGGTTAACTGAGTTACAAAAAGACTCAAGTGTGTTATCTGTGTACTGGACACATGTGACCTATTTTTCATTTAATAAATCTTAGCATCTTGTCTAACCTATCAGGGTTCTGAAGATACACTACAACATAGATCGGATGTTGTAGTGTATCTGTAGTTACCAGAAAGCACCTTGCTTTCACTCAAAAACAGGGTATTCTATCTCATCTGACAGGCAAGGAGAACTTATCTAACAACTAATTACATACTGTAATACTTGTCATTCTCAACTGGTCGTTTTGAAGCTTCCTCGTTTCCTGTTATCTGATTAAGGTTGTTTTCGATGGTTAGTGCAATGGTCGTCATTGGTGTATCGGTAGGTCGGTTCTCAAAAGGGTCCTGCAAGAGAATCGCTGTCTTTTCTATCATGATAAAAAGCAGTGGAATCAGCATGGTTAGAACCATTTCGGGTACATCACCCACTTCTTCCAACCCAAAGGGTAATGCAGTCAGGAAAACATAAATAATAAAGTGAATCAGTACACTATAGGATTTCGGAAAAACGGTGTTTTTAATCCGTTCGCACTTACCCATTGCATCCGTCAATCTGGCTAGGGTTGAGTCAAGTTGAACCTGCTTGTTAGCGTCTATTTTGTAGCGATTGCATACGTGCCTCAACTCTTCCGAATGCTTTTCCAACAGCAAGTTAGGGATGTTACTGCTTGGCAGTTTCACTTTATCCAAAAGGTTATGCTTGTCCAGATAAGCAGTTACCTGACTGGAAAAAGGTAGTCTTCGCAGTGACTCTCCTAATGCATAGACCCATATAATCTGTCGGTCTTTAAAACTGACTATGTGTTGATCTATCTGTGCCTGTGCTAAGTCATCATCAGGAAGAAACTGCCTGAACTGACGAATCAATGTACGGCTGTCATTTACAATGCTTCCCCAGATAATGCGTGCTTCCCACCAACGTTCATACGATTGCGATGTTCGAAAAGCAAGCAAGAGCGATATAAGTGTGCCAATGATTGCCGCTATTGAAATAGGAATCGATACTGCATGGAGATACTTGTAATGATGAACAATCAGCGAAAGACTGCTATAAGCAAAAATGACAAGTATATCATATTTGATTAAATTAATGAAATACCCAATGGAAATCGGCCGGTTTAATAACATAACTGATCGGAAAACATGACGGATCTGATTGTATAACTAATAAAACGGAAGATTAGACTTCCTGAGTCAGATCATAGATTTCCTGAATGGAAGCAAGCACTTTAGGTAAATCGAATTTCAGATCAATCAGTCGGCCGGTAGAGACATCAAAGACCCAGCCGTGAATTTGTGGGTATTGGTTCTTCAGATACGATTTTTGAACCACTGCCATTTTTAGCACATTGATGCATTGCTCTTCCACATTAATTTCAACAAGTCGATTGTAACGTTGATCAGGATCTTCAATGGCATTGAGTTCATCTTTGTGCAACCGATACACATCCCGAATATTACGAAGCCAGGCATTGAGCACACCCAAATCCTTGCTTTCCATAGCTGCTTTCACTCCACCACAGAAATAATGACCGCAGACAACAATGTGTTTCACCTTTAGGTATTCCACTGCATAAGCAACAACCGATTGCGAACTGTTGTCGTTGTTTGGAACCAGGTTGGCAATATTGCGATGAACAAACATTTGCCCAGGCTGAGTTCCGGTCAATTCCTCGGCAGTAACGCGGCTGTCGCTACAACCTATGTAAAGGATTTCGGGAGATTGTCCTTTTGAGAGGTGTTCAAAAAAATCGTTTTGACTGGCTTTTTTTTCTAAAACCCATTTGCGGTTGTTCTCAAAGATTTCATCGTACAAGGCCATAATAAGTTGTTTTATAGTGGTTAAATAAAAAATCCCAGTAAATCCTTTCAATTCAATCCTAAAAGATAGGTTGTGTTTCCATCCAAAGTAAGCAGATTGTGATGTTTTGCCACATGCTCTACTTGCTTCGTCAGTTTTTCAATCAACCATTTAGGTAAGTTTTTGGAATTGATCTGAAAACTAATTTACGATTAGCAGCAATGTACGCTGAATAGCTAATGAACGTTTACAACTTTCGCAACTTTTTTCATAAAGTCATGAAAAAGATCATTTTGTACACATTATTGTCCCCCCTTTTCCGTATATCAAGCTGTTTGTTTCAAAGTTAAAGCAATACCAAAACATACAGTAAATGACAGATAGGAATATTCTTCCAGAAGGACAAGAAAGAATTGGATGACAGGCAAGAGTTGAGAGGGAAGAAAACAGAGGTTCAATCCCCAAGTTGGTGATAACACCAACTTGCATGAGGGGAAACAACTCGTTGGTGATAACACCAACGATGGGCAGAAAAAATGCCTTTACAGCACCTAATACTAATTTTAGACAACCTCTAAAACCTCAAAAGTAAAAAATAGATGAGATACGATAAAAGTACAACAAATGGCTAATGGTAGATGATATTAGCCCCTGGTCACAGTCAGAGACTTTCTTATTCGTGATCGGGTTTGAATACTGAGTACAAGTATCGTGAGAAAAAATCCGATGATAGTTATTCCATTGATCATTCCTGCCGATAATCGCCACGAAATCCAGCCATTTATATCTGCCATAATTCGTACGATTAACGATACTTGCAGGAATATAGCCCAAATATATAATACAGGTGAATAGAGTTTTACTATCCATCCCAGAACGGAGGGAAGTATAATTGGTGCATGGGCAAAAATCATATTGAAAACAAAACCAACAAAAAAAGTATGCAATAGTGCATCATAGTAAAAAGGAATATCAGTTGCCAGACCGGTTAGAATACCGCTGATCACCAGCCATATGTATCCTGTACCGAGTAGTATGCCACTATAGCGGTGAATCCCGGATTTGCGTATAGCAATAGTGACCATATCATATTTTAAAAGCCATAGACCTATACCTGCCATTCCAATTGCTAAAATGCTTTGTCCCCAGATATGAAACGGAGCCAGAATGCCTATAAACAGGATTGCCAGTGCAGCCCATAAAAGATTCTTCTGAAAGACTCTTACTGGTAAAAATTTGGTAAGTTCGAGTCGCTCAGAGGTGATCGTACAAAGCAGGAATCCTATCCAGTAGGGAACTGCCAACGGATAGAGCCATTTTAGGGACAGTAATAGATGGCCAGCAGCCAGCAACAATGATCCTGCAAGTTGCAAGGTAGCATGATCAGAAGGATACTTTTGTGCAAAATAAAAACAGACGCCGATAAGACTTGTAGCACCTACCAGCAAACATAGCATTGCAGATGAAGGGTATCCGGCTAGGAAAAACACAAGGCTTAATCCATTGACGAAAGGTAGTAAGAGGACTTTTTTCTGAGGCAAAACAGCCGTCTTCTCCAGTAATATCAATGTACCGAAAAAACTTCCCACCATGATTAATCCATGATGTCCGGCAGAATCACTTATAGGAATATACCATCCTAGCCGATACCATCCTCCAACAATTCCTGTTAGTAAAGATAACAAGGCCAATGGCAGTATAGCCAAAGCAGAATAAACGGCGAAAGATGTTTTCATAGTCAAGGCTCTTGTTGTTTATTTGCAGCTAGTTGGAAACGTGATGATCACAAATCTTTCTTAGCAAATACAGACACAGCTATTCCCAGTGGCATTACTACCCAAAGCAACATAATGCCTGTTGCCCCCAGGATACCTCCCTGATTACCCAACACTTGCTGATATACTGCCCCTGTATACCCCATCAGAGCTGAAACATCCATTTTTAACAGTATCAAAATACGCCCCAGATCAACTGGATTCAGGCAGGCAAGTGCAATGGTCGTTTTTTCAAGTGGATAATCCCGAAAAGCAAACAGAATAAAAAGCACCAACCCATCATACAACAAGGCAAAGTAAAACCATACCATCAGCGCCATACCGATACCTTTGGCTTTGTCGCGCGTAATGACTGCGGCCAGAAATGCCAGAGAGACAAAAACCAGACTTAGAATAACGCCAGCCAGCAGCAGCATAAAGCCTGTTGAGTTGGGACTGAAAAAAAGAATCGGCAAACCTACACCTACATAGAAGGCTAGTGAAAAAGCAATGGCTAGTCCGCCATATTCACTGAGTAGAATTTTGTTACGAGGAAGAGGTTGGGCTACCAGTAATTCGATAAACTCATAGGAATTGTAAAAATGAATAGTGGAGAAAACAACGCTCACCAGAGGAACTACAATAAGAATGATGTTTAACAAACTCAGAACAGCTTTCGATGGATTGTCCTCCAGCTGAAACAGACTCAGAGAAACGGCAAACAGAAACAATGTATAGGCAATGACAATTTTATTGCGCAAAATATCGTAGAGGACATATTTAATGATTTTACTATGCATAAAACCTGTGTTTTTGTAGTTAAAAAGGAGTGTCTGACCAAGCAATTGTAAGACGAGTCTTACATAATTACACGTTGCTGATGAATGCTTTGAGTGAATGGTTTTAGCTGTTGTCCGTCTCCAGTCTCCCGGCTCATCACCCTGGCCAGTATCCGGCTTAGTTTGTCTTCTCTGGTTTCGGCCTTCAATTCCTGTAGTGTCTTATAGAATTGCACCTTGCCATCCATCAGATACATTACGTCAGTGGTCAGTTCTTCCAAATCGCTGAAAATGTGTGAGGTTATGAGTATCAGTTTGCCTTTGCGCTTTTCGTGCTGAATTTTCTCTTTGAGAATCTCAGCGGCGAGCGGATCGAGTCCGGCAGTAGGTTCATCCAGAATCAGAACGGGAGGATTAAACAGAAATGCCAGACAGGCACTTACTTTTTGGCGTGTGCCACCTGATAACGTACGCATTTGCTTCTCAAATAAGCTCTCCAGTGCAAAGGCATGAATCAGTTCTTCATCGAGTTGGCTATACATCCCTTTGCGAATGTCTTTCATCATCTCTATCAGTTGCCGGATGGTCAGATAATCAGGATACCGCCCAATCTGAGGCATATAGCCAATCTGACTGCGGTATGTGTAATCTTTGGCAATGTCCTTATTTTGAAACAGAATCTGACCACTGTCAGGAATAACCATTCCCAGCAGGCATTTCAGAAAGGTGGTTTTGCCTGAGCCATTTGGTCCAATTAGCGAGATAGCACTGCCAGCTTGTAAGTCGATGCTTAGATTGTCCAGAGCTTTTAGTTTGCCAAAGGTCTTATTCAATGCGTGTGTCTGTATCATTTCTGTCTGCGGTTTTGGGATTGAACAGCAATTGGTAGTGGCTTCATCAGGGGTTGATTATCAATCAGGTTTTCGGGTGTCAGACTTGGAATTGCTTTTTCTGCTTTTTCAATGAGTGAAACCATAAAGCTGCGATATAGCATTATCGAATGCGGCATTTGTTCAACAATAAGAGCATACAGACTGACTGGATGATAGGGGACATCTCCCAGACGATCCCCATTGAGGTCATAGCCTTCGTATTTGTCCCAATAGTTTTGGTTAAATGTATTAAGCACCATCGTCCCGTTGGTGGCAATGTCAAAAGAGTTGCCCTGAAAATTGTTTTGTGTAAATGTGTTATCGTTGCAGCTAGCCTGAATCCGTGCAGCCCATCCATTGTTTTGAAACTGATTCTGCTGTACCTGACATCGGCTGATTCCTTCCATAAAAATCCCTACCGTGTTTTCAAAAAAAGTGTTGTGTTGAATGTGGCTATCAGAAATGTCTTTCAGGAGTAATCCGTAAGCAGCACTACCCCAGTTTTTCTCAAAATGATTTTGTTTCATGGTTACCCCTCTCGAATACATTACTGCAACCCCAGCACCATTGTTGCGAAAGCGGTTATTGAGATAGGTATCCTGGTGAGAAAACATAAAGTGTAGTCCATACCGGATGTTTTTTTCACTCAGGTTATTTTCGATTTTTGAGTCTGTCACAAACTCAAAATATATTCCATCCCGATGCCCCTGGGTTTGGTTGCTGTCTATATGAATGTGGTCGCTTTTCCAGGCATGGATACCATTACCAGAGTTTTGTTCACTCTTGTAATGACTGCTGATTACATTGCCAATTACCTCACAATAGCTAGCCCCTTGTAGATAAATCCCAAAAAAATTATTCTCTAGTCGGTTATAGCGAATAGTTACTTTTTTGCTTCCAACGATTTTGATCCCCGCCAGATCTTCCAGACTGCCTCTACCTGAATAGACAATACGTATACCCTGTACAGTAACCTGATCAGCACGAATAGTGAGAGGCTGGTATTTTTTTTCGCCATCCAGCGTTGGATAGCCAATACCAATCAGGGTGAGAGGTTTGTTTATAACTAAGTTTTTACCTTCTCGATATACTCCTTTATGAATCCAAATCGTATCGGCTGCTTGAGCCAATGCGACTACCTGATGAATGGATGTGAATTGCCCTTTAGGGAACACATTCCACTGGTGTGACCATACAGGCAGCGAAATCAGGAAAAAAAAGAAGAAGCGTAGCATGTAAATCGGGATGTTTGAGAAGACAATATGTTGTTCACAGATCTGTTTTTTCTCAGTAGATCTTCATTTTTTAAACTTTTTGCTTACTTGCAGCCAGTCTAGTACTTCACCAGGTAGATTCTGACTGGCTTTTTGAAGGGATTGCTCACTTTGAAATGCAGCCACCTGGCTGTTCATAGGACTATGAATCTCAGAGCCAGCGAGAAAGAAGGCACCTTCAACTGGAATCAAGGTTTTTGGATTGGCAAAATCAGCCACCAGTTGCAAGGCAATCTCTGCTGCTGGCAAATCGCCAGTTGCCTGGTAGTTGAGCATACAATTGACATCGTCAAACTTGTATACTTTTCCCTTTTTGGTTACAATTTCGGCTCCAAACTTGGTATCAGCCATTCCCATTTTGCAGAAATGACAATTGTCTTTCCCATACTGGATAGGCTCAGATTCAACTGTGCAGCCAGAGACAAACCATACGATACTAACCAGAGCTACAATTTTCCCGAACCCTTTCTGAGAGTGTTCTTTTTGAAAGAAAGCTTCATAGATATACACACCAGCTATTAGTATACCTGCAATTATGAAAACCCATCCCCCACTATCGGGAACTGACCATGCGCCAAAGTTCAGCAGATTTTTAAAACCAATCACAGGAGGCTGATACGACATGCCCGGTACCTGAATGGCCGCATTAGGGTCTAGATTATGCCCGTATTCGTATCCCCACCGGTAAAAATCTCCTAAAGCCACAATTGCTCCCAGCAGCAAAAGGATAAGATACCCCAATAGGAACGGACGTTTGCCTATAAGGGCAGTGAGTAGTCCGGTTGCTATGTAAAACGCAACAATATAGGGTAGAAAAGCAAACTCGGGAAACGACTCAGCATGTAGTGTTGCCATGCCAATATAGTGATTTAATCCATTGATGATATCTACATCTCCAGACAGCTTGGTAAGCCAGATTTGCATGGAAAGTCCTTCCGGATATTGCGGAGCAGACAAATCAATGCGCCATACCGGTACAAAATAGGTTACCACCAGCGACAGGGAAGCAACGGCTACCAAAATGCGACAAACTGTTGAAACAGGCTTCATAGTGTTGAGTAAATAAGTCTGAACCTTGATTGATTTTAAGCAGCTAACCGTTTTCAGCTGATCTTTCTTTTCTGGATTATGATCACTTTACTGAATCAAGGCTCAGACAATTCCGGATTTATTTTTTTGGTGGCAATAGCACTCCATCCATGATATGTACCATACCATTGGATGCTTTTACAGATGCCACTATGGTTGCAGAATTATTCACCATTATTTTACCCTCTTTTACCTGAATGGTAATATTGTCGCCATTCACCTGATTGAGAGTTTGTCCATCAGTGAGTTGGTCGGCATTGAGAGCTCCTACGTAGACATGGTATTGAAGAATATTCTGCAGATCAGCTTTGTTTTCCGGCTTGGTGAGTTCCTCAAGTGTTCCTGAGGGAAGTTTCTCAAAAGCCGCATTGGTAGGCGCAAAAACGGTAAACGGTCCTGCATTGGATAAAACATTGACCAGGTCAGCAGCCTGAACAGCTTTGACCAATGTACTGTGATCAGGCGAGCCAATGGCAACTTTGACAACATCTTTCTGTGATTCGTCATCTTTTACAGACGCCTGTCCACCTTGGTCAGCTTCTTGAGTCTCACTAACTTCAGTTACTTCACTAGTAGCAATCTGTTTTGAATCGCAGCCTGTCAAAGATCCGGCTAGTAGCAGGATACAGAGAAGAATAGAGAATGGTTTCATACTGTTTTCTGTTGCAATGTGTGGTTTCAGAAACCAGATACCGAATGTTGCATCTTAAGTCTACGGTATCTGGTATGGTGAGTGAGAGTGAGTTTATTTGGTACTGGCAGTAGGTTCTGCTGCTTTTTTACCAGTGCCAAAGCTGAGTTCTACTTTCGAGTTGGCAGGTGATACTCGCAGATATCCTTGCATTTCCTGGTGTAAAGCCGAACAGAAATCAGTACAATAGAATGGGAACATGCCTATGCGATCTGGCTTCCATTTCAAGGTACAGGTTTCCCCTGGCATAATCAGGATTTCGGCGTTATTGGCCCCTTTGATCGCAAATCCATGAGGCACATCCCAGTCCTGTTCCAGATTGGTAACATGGAAGTATACTTCATCACCCAGTTTTACCCCTTCTATGTTATCTGGAGTCAGGTGAGAACGGATGGCTGTCATATATACATGCACCTGATTGCCCTGACGGGTCACTTTGGTTTCTTTTTCGCCTTTGGCTACATAGGGGTGTTTATTGTCTTCTATTTTAAAGATTTTAACCGAATTTTTTACCAGTAACTCTGCCGGAATAGCTTCTGCATAGTGAGGTTCACCAGTAGTCGGAAAGTCAAGCAACAGCTTCATTTTCTCTCCTGATATATCGTATAGCTGTGCCGACTGTGTCAACTCTGGCCCTGTAGGCAGGTAACGATCTTTGGTAATCTTGTTGTAAGCAATTACATACTTGCCGTGTGGCTTAGCAGTTGGCCCACCGGGAATAGATAAGTGACCGATAGAGTAATAGGTTGGCACCCGATCTACTACTTCCAGTTTTTCGATATTCCATTTTACAATTTCAGAAGAAACAAAGAAGGAGGTATAGGCAAATCCTTTTCCGTCAAACTCAGTGTGTAACGGTCCTAGGCCAGGTTTCTGTACTTCTCCATGCAGCACCGATTCATAGTTGATCACAGGAATACCATCAAAGTCACCATCATAGGTTTTATTTGCAATGGCTTTCTGGATTTTAGTAAAGGAAAACACTGGAATAATAGCTGCCAGCTTACCACTCCCTACAATGTATTCACCGGTTGGGTCAGTATCACAGCCATGCGGTGATTTGGGACAAGGAATGAAGTAAAACAAGTCTTTCAATGCAGGATCACGATAATCTAATACCAAAACCTCGTTCTTGATGGTGGAAGTAGCTGTATGGGTTGTTTCGTCCAGATAGTTGTGAGCATATGTCACTTTCTCTTTTTTACCCAGACCAGCTTTGGCATACTCTTCTGCTTTCTTCCAGTTAATAGCCAGAATAAAGTCTTTGTCTTTTTGTGAAGCATTTACTTCCAGCAAGGTACTGGCTTGCTCAGAGTTGTAGCAAGAGAAGAAAAACCAGCCATGTGATTTGCCTTTTCCAGCGCGCGAAAGGTCAAAGTTTACACCAGGTAAACGCAGTTGAAACGCAATATCCATTTTACCTGGTTCATCGGCTTTTATAAAACTGATAGAACCCTGGAAATTTTTCTTGTAGGAATCAATTGGTACATCCGCATTGTCATCTACAGGTACACTGAATCGGGTTCCGGCTACTACATACTCAGAGTTTTCGGTAATAAATGGGGAAGAGTGATTACCGGCACTGTTAGGCACTTCAATGATTTCAGTAGTACGAAATGTTTTAAGATCTACGCGGCCAATACGGGGAGTATTGTTAGCATTACCAAAAGCCCATCGTCCATCCTGTTCGCCTTTGGTTTCAGACATGGCAATGTGATGGAGATCATCCCAAGGCACAAATCCATGAGAGGTATTGAGCATGGGTTTGGTTTCTTCACTATACCCGTATCCATTCTCAGGAAATACCGAAAAAACTGGAATAATACGGAACATCCGTCCGGAAGGCAGTCCGTATACACTCATCTGACCGTTGAATCCACCGGAAACAAAACTGTAAAACTCATCATATTTGCCAGGTGCCACATATACTTTCGCCGCGGCATCTCCCCCTACAGCCGAGGCTGTTGACCCACCTTTGTGACAACTATTTAGAAAGGGGATGCTGGCACTTGCTGAAACTAACCCCAAAACAACCAACCAAATTCTGTTCTTTTTCATACGTGTGTTGTAATTACGTGTGTTATATTAGTGAGAGGGTAACATTTGCTTATTTTTCCCCATCATTCTGGCGCATAAATTCCAAAAGATTACGGGCATCTGCTTGAGTTACATTTTGATTAGGCATGCGAACCAAACATTGCTCCAGCATCTTCTGTGCTTCCGGGTCTTTCTCCAGCATCATCTCTACATTGGTAATCATATTCATAATCCAGGCTGGTTGACGGCGTTTGGTCACATCTTTCCAACCAGGCCCTACCAGTTTTTCGTCCGTTAGTTTGTGGCAGGCACTACACTTGGTATCATAAATACTTTGTCCGGAGGTTATCATTCCCTGGTCTAAAGGATTGGTAAGTTTGATGTCTGCTTCACTTATCTGAGAGCCATGTACCTCTTTCGCTTCCCCATCTTTCATTGCTTTCTCCAGCGCCTCCTGACCTTCAGAAGATTCAGTACTATCTGATGCTCCAGACGAACATGCCCCAATACATAAGGCAACTAGTATCACAAATGCTATCTTTTTCATGATGTATGTTTGTAGAGAGTGGATGATTTACTAAGTATTAGTACTTGTTTTTGTTGAGTAATATTACTCTGCAATATTAGGGTGCTGGCTTAAGGAAAAAGATGATCATGGCTGAGTAAAAAGTTGACATTTGTCATTATTGAAGAATAAAATACTTTTTTATCTTTTATTTTGCAATTCTAGTTTACGCCTTCCATATTTGCAACAATGAAAGAGAAAAAGATTTTAAAGTATTTTATTATTCCTTAACTTTACGTTTATAATAACATGGAAACAATAGAGAAATCTCCTGAGTTACTGACCATTGGTGAAATCGTAGCCACTAACTATCGTACAGCTGACATATTTGATAAGTATGGAATCGACTTTTGTTGCGGAGGAAAGAGACTGCTTGCGGATGTATGTACGCAAAAAGGCATTCACTTTGAAAGTGTACTTCAGGAAGTTAATCAGCTTGGAGATAGTAACATGCCTATACCTATGCAGGCATATCAGCATTGGCCGTTGGATTTTCTGATTGAGTATATTGTGCAAACGCATCATCAATATCTACAAGAGGAACTGCCTCAACTTGCTGCCTATCTGCATAAACTGGTACAGGTACATGGCAGTCGTCATCCGGAGCTTGCCCAAGTGGAAAGTTTATTCGTATCCCTGAAAAATGAGTTGCTTTCTCATTTATGGAAGGAAGAGAACATTTTGTTTCCCTATATTAAGAAAATAGTAGCCTTGCAAAAGGAAAACGGTAAACTCAATTGTATGTTTGCGGCCAATCCGATTCTAGTGATGGAGGCAGAGCATGAGACAGCAGGTGATCTCTTGAAAGAGATACGTCAGACAACACAGAATTTCACATTGCCTGAAGATGCCTGTACTACTTACCGTGTCACCTTTGACAAATTAAAGGCACTCGAAAAAGATTTACACACACATGTGCATCTGGAAAACAATATTTTATTTCCAAAGAGTATGATGCTGGAAAATCAGTTACTAAATCAACCTCAGTCAAGAGACGAGTATGTTATCTAAAACATTTGGGTATGCGATAAGGGGCATTTTATATGTAGCCCTTAAAAACATGGAAGTGAAAACAGTCGGAATCAAAGAAATAGCTGAGGCATTGGAAGTGCCTCAGCCTTTCCTTGGGAAAATTATGCAGGATCTTGTACGGCGTGACATTCTCAGCTCAGTAAAAGGACCTAATGGAGGCTTTTATATCACTGAACAAACGCTGGCAATACCTGTCATAAAAGTGGTAGAGGCTGTGGATGGATTAGGAGCTTTTCAGAAATGTGTCTTAGGTCTGCATCAGTGTTCTGGCGTGCAACCGTGTCCATTACATGCACAAGTAAAACCCTACCGGGATGTTTTGTTTCAATCGCTGTCAGACCAGAAAATCGGTGATTTGAAAGAAGAGCTGGCTTCAGGAAAAGTATTTGTAAGAACCTAACATATTCCAGCGTGCTGGAATATACTAAATTAATATCCTATGAAAATAAATAAGCAACCCTATACCCAATCTGTGATAGAAGAGATAGCCAACTCAATTACTCACGGAATAGGTACCCTGTTAAGCATTGCCGGATTGGTCATTCTTATTGTAGCTGCATGTCTGAAAGGGGATGTGTGGCATGTGGTTAGCTTTGCAGTTTTCGGCTCCTGTCTGGTATTGTTATACTTAGCTTCTACACTTTACCACAGCTTTCAATCTGAGAAAGTCAAAAATATCTTTCGGGTTATGGACCATTCGGCAATCTATCTGCTGATTGCCGGTTCGTATACTCCATTTACCTTAACACTGTTACGAGGAGGCTGGGGATGGAGTTTATTTGGAATTGTCTGGGGGCTTGCCCTTGGTGGTATTGTCTTTAAACTTTTCTTTGTCAATAAGTTTAATGTGCTCTCTACTATCATATACCTGATGATGGGATGGATGATTGTAGTTGCGGCAAAACCACTGATAAACACGCTACCTGTCAACGGATTATACTTTTTACTGGCGGGAGGAGCATCCTATAGCCTGGGAACTATTTTCTATTTGTGGGAAAAACTACGGTTTCATCATGCCATCTGGCATTTGTTTGTATTACTAGGTAGTGTATGTCATTTTTTTGCTGTCTTATTGTATACATTGCCAGAATAAGCCAGGGTTAGTTATGGACTTGTCGTTAATAAGGAAACGTTTGTTAAACCACAAATACTTGGTCAGTTTTACGTTTAGTCTACTTCTTTCATCAAAAAACAGATAAATTTGTCAGTTAAAATGAAGGTTACATCTGGTATCGGTTAGTAAACTACAACTGTTTAAATGAAAGCGAAGGGTTATGCATGTGCCATTGTCTCAGCCATCACGTATGGGCTGATACCATTATTTATTTTACCAATCAAGCAAATTCATTTTTCATTAAATGTAGCCTTATTCTATAGATTCTCTATATCAGCCCTTTTTCTGCTAATTTTGTTGAACTATACAAAAGAGAGCCTGAGAATTAACCGAAGCGAACTCATGACGTTCATGGTGCTTGGAGGTTTATTTGCCATGAGTTCAGACTTTCTTTTTTTGGCTTACGATTATCTTTCTGCAGGGATAGCCTCTACGATCCTATTTGTTTACCCAGTCATTGTAGCCTTGATCATGGCTATTTTCTTTAAAGAACGCATCACTTTCGTTACGGCAATCTCACTCATTATCACACTGGCAGGTGTATATATCCTGAGTACCAAAGGTAGTGCGTTTGACATCAACTTGACAGGTATTTCCATTGCCCTGTCAAGTGCACTTTGCTATTCATTATATATCGTAAAGGTAAATAAATCCAAAGTGAGGGCTTCCGGAGTCAAAACCACTTTTTTTTCACTTTTATTTTCTGCGATGTATTACCTTTTGAAGTCACTACTTTGGAAGGAATCGTTGCTATTACCGAATGTAAATCTACTGCTCGACATCGCGATCTTCGGTTTGTTGACATCGGTCATATCAATCACCACTCTGGTATACGCCATTCGCTACATTGGATCAACGCCTACAGCCATTCTGGGAGCACTGGAACCCGTAGTAGCTGTTTTGATTAGTGTACTCTTATTTCATGAGTTGCTGACACTTCAACTGATCATCGGTATCATCTGTATTCTTGCAGGTGTCCTGATCAGTATCGTCTTTTCCGGGAGTAAAGATAGTAAAGAAGCGAAAAGAGAGGTAAGTCTTTAATTCTATTTTGCGCTTGATTCAAGGCAAACTATTTTTTTATAAGTTTACGAGAATTCGTTCGAATAACAGAGAAATTGGATATAATTCACTGCATTTTTTATTTTGGATAGAACTCCAATCATTTTTGCTTTTGAGCATAATTCTGGTCATTTTTTCTGCTGAGCATAACTCACTGCAAAAAATTTCTTGAGCAGAGTTCACTGCAAACAATATGTTTTGGGGAATTAATCTCAAGAGTAAGAGTTATCATACATCCAGGACATTACTCAAAGTAGCAAGTGTATATCGAAATTCAAGATGAGATCCCATCCCCCCTTTTCTTTTGTAACTTCTCTGCTTATTCTTTCGTCATTTACTGTAAATATACTTTCAGTAATTATTGCAACATTTCTAGTCCATTTTCACTATAACAATAAGCACATTTTCCTATTTTTGTTTCATCAGCATTTAGATTTGTTGTTTTTTTAACCTTATACTACAAAATACAACGATTCATTTATTTAGTTCCTGCCCATCAACACTTTTATGATCCCTCTGCTATAATTATTGAGTATAACAGATTGTAAACTAACAAATAAGGAGTATATCTAAAAAACTATGAAGCCACCTAAAACCAGTTCAACGCCTAAACGTCCGGCCCGCCGTAAAACAGATGGTCAAAAAAATAAACAGGCTCAAGCTAGTGTCTTGGGTAAAAGTTCCATAGAAGAAAAAGATGAGGCTATTATCAAACCTATAAATATCAACGCCAGCATTCTTAAACGTTGTAAACAACACGCAAAAGAGTTAGGAATCAAAACACTGAAAGAGTATACAGAAAATGCTTTACTTTATTTTGTTAAAAATGGAATGAATCCCTGTGAGCGGCTACATAGTGAAGAAGTGTCGAAGGAGGTAGTGCGTACGCGTAACCATATTTTCTCTTTTCTTCAAAAGCAGGAAGAACAGTATGTATTACCTTTATATAAGGAGGTATTGACGCAAGGGAAGAATGCTGAGCACTCAGTAGATACAATGCTTGAGCAGATGGAAAAGATGATTGTACTTTTGTTTCGGATTCAACAGATGATACATGTATCTACATCAACTATGTTGCATGTGAGTGACCTGTCAGCAGAAACTATCGATGAGATTAAAGCAAAGAATCAGGCTTTTGTGGAAACACATGTAAGTGAGTTTATGAAAAAGATGGAATCAGATCAAAAATAAACTGGTAACTATAACAGTTATGCGTTATAAGAGATAATGAAGGGTAGCTGGGTATTTTTCGTTAAGATTAACTTGTATTGGCTATGATCAGTAAAATATTAAAAGCTCAATCAGATGGCAAGCCTACCAGTAAAGCGGCCAGTAAACGCGGCTCAGTATATGATAACAAGGGGTCGGCTGCCCGCCTTGTTAATTATATGGAGCACGAGGCAAAAGAACAAGGAGAAACCGGAGCCTATTTTTCACAGAACTTAGATGAAATTCAAAAGCAAGAAGTAATTGCTCAGATTGATGGAAATGTAAATGGACTTAAAAAGGAAGACAGCAAGTTTTACTCTCTTATTATTGCTCCAAGTCAAACAGAATTATCGCATATTGGTAGTGATAGCCAAACTCTAAAGGCATATACCCGTCAGGTGATGGAAAACTATGCAGCCAATTTTACGTTTGCTGGTGGACAGAGAGTAGTAAGCACGGATGTCCTCTGGTTTGCTATCATTCATCGTGAACGAGACTATAGTGGTTCAGACCCGATGGTTCGGGAAGGAAAAGCCCGATCAGGAGAACGTAAAAAAGGAGATCAGACTCATATTCATATTATTGTATCCCGAAGAGACAAAGCACAAACAGTAAATCTTACACCAACAGGAGCAAAAACCCGCTTTTCAATTAAGTCGTGGCAAGAGAAGAATGCTGGTGACTTTCAGCAATTGTATGGCTATACCCAACAAACACATTTTCCTAACGATGTCTATAAAGCAGAGAAACTAAGTGAACGTGTACAAGCCTTTGTTACAAAACATGAACTAGAGGATTATTTATCTATTGATCGTATTGTATCAATAGGAAAAGAGCAGGACTTTGGCCGCATATTTTATCGTAATCTCAATATGTTGGAGAGCTCCATTGAAAAAGGGATACGTCTCAGAGATCCCTATAGTGTTCTTGAGAGAAGAAATGCATACAAAAAAAATGTAAAACAAAGTGTCAATCAACCAGACGCTAAATCGGAAAGAAGTCTGAAAAAGCAAATAATTCGCTTACGATCAGAATATCTCAAAGAACATGGTGTAGTGTTAACTGAACTGGATTTGCCTTCTGAACTTATTAAGAAAGTGTATAATGAGCATACCCATAAGTGGAAATTCTATCAGAATCTGGATACACTGACAACTATTCTTTTGCAGAACGGAAATGTACCCGGCGATGTTGAACAACAACTCAGTCAGTTAGCCAGCTCTGAAGAAATAGAGTTATATATTCAATCTCACAAATCAAAAACAAAAGATCAAACTCAAATAGCTCTAGACACGACAAGTAAGAAAACATCTGATCCAACAAGAGAGACAATTTTCGAAAATAAATTGCCTGATGAAATTGGAGTTGATAGTACATTACAAAGTAGTTATATGGCCAGGCTTTCTAAATTGCAGGGAGCTTTACAGATAGCCAGTAACACAGATGGTATAGAAAATATTGAATGGGGGACCAGACCTTCACACAAACGCAAAAAGTTCAATCGACACAACCAATCTGGTTATGAAGTCGATAAGTAAGCAGATATCAAGAGCCGTCAAAACTGTAGTCAGATATACAATTGCACTACAGACTTTCTTGCTATTTACTATATGCCTGATGACACAAAATTAATATAAATACACCAACCCTCTACGATTTACTCAATCCTCCCTCTATAATATCTACTTTCTTCTATTGAATATACGTTGGAAAGTGTATGTTTGCACCATAAATAATAGAATTTTTTAGACAAAATATTGACTATTTTCTATAGCAATACATATGGTGGGGAGATTTTGCATAAGAGTAGTTATTTTCTGTATAGCTTTACAAAGCGTATGTGCCCAGTTTCATCCCAAAAACCTTGTAAGACACTGGACTAGTAAGAATGGACTTTCACAAGGAGTAGTAAACAGCGTCACTCAGGATCAGCAGTCACGTATGTGGTTTGCCACTGAGGATGGATTAAATCAGTTTGATGGCTATTCCTTTCGGGTATTTCGCTATAACCCGGACTCAAAGATTAGTATTGCAGACAACTTTATTCAAAGTCTGTTCACAGACTCCGAAGGCACACTCTGGATTTCTTCCCGAAAAGGGTTGTTACAATTTGATGCAACACATGAAACCTTTCTGCACTATCAACACGACTTTGGCACCTATCGGCAACACGCATATAATGATGTCAGCTTTATTACGGAAGGGAGTGCACATAACCTATGGATAGCCTGGTATGGAGGAGGCTTTGCCTCTTTTGATAAGAAAAGCAAGAAATTCACACCCTATATTCCTGAAACTTATCCGGAATTGCAAAATACCAAAACAATAAGCTTATTGGAAGATAAGTTTGGTCTTTTATGGGTAGGGACACAACAGGGGGGGCTGGAAGTATTTCAGGTAAGCGGTGGAAAAGTTATAAAAAAGATTTCAGCCCTTTCAACTCCCAAATTCCAATCTGCCAATGTATATTGTTTTGAGGAAGATAAAGCAGGCAATATCTGGATAGGTACCAGTGTGGGGTTGGTTGTGTATAAAAGACTTGAAAATAAATTTTTCTTCTTTGACTCTCCTGAAACTTCTATTGCTTCCATTCCTGTAAATTCTCTTTTGATTGACTCAGGAGAAAACCTATGGATTGGCACATTGGCAGCAGGTATCTATCAGCTTGATTTACGTCAGCTTCAAACGCGGCCACTGGAAGAGTGTAAGTTTATCAGTATGAAGATTATTGGCTCTTCAGATATTTCCATACTAACGATTCAGTCTATCTATGAAGACAAAGACAAAAATATCTGGATAGGAACCTATGGGGATGGAACTTATCTGGTTAGTAACAGTAAGGAAAATTTTGTACGTGTAGAAAAAAACATGTATACTAGTTCAACTACCAGAAAAGTGCCTTTTTATGGTATGTGCTATGACCCTGAAGGAAACTTATGGCTGGGTACGGATGGTGATGGCATCTATAAAACTGACTTATATGGCCGTACACTAAAGCATTTTATAGCAGGTAAAGGCGCTGGTAAACTTACTGACAATGCTATTCTAGCAGCTCTCTGGGATGCACAGGGACGTTTATGGCTGGGGTCTTATGCTCATGGTATATTTTTATATAATCCAGCCAACGATTCCTTTGTAAACTATCAGTATCTGACTGAGGATCCGTTAAAACAGGGAGGCAATGATATTCGGGTAATTTTTCAGGACTCACGAAATCGCATCTGGATTGGTACCAATCGCGGAGGTCTGTGCTTGCTGGATGAAAAAAATAAAACCTATTCCAACCTTCCTTATTTTAGAGGAGCATTGCGAGAAGGCGATATACGTTCCATCACAGAAGATCAGCAGGGCAATCTGTGGATTGGCTTTTATGGTGATGGCGTTTACTCTTACAATCCATCTACTCGTTTATACAAGCGTTATTTCACTGATTCTCCTGAAAAAGAACAGATCAAAAGTGATATTGTCTTTGCCATTAAATCTGACAGAAGCGGAAGAATATGGATGGGAACAGGCGGTAGTGGATTATGTGTATTTGATCCTCAACATAATACACTCAGACGGTATAGTGAGAAGAATGGATTGGCTAATAATACGATCTATTCTATTTTGTGTGATAAGGACGAAAATATATGGGTTAGCACTAATCTGGGTATATCAAAATTTGACAGGTCTCAGCATGTGTTTTTTAACTATGATATATCCGATGGGTTACAGGAAGGACAATTTAATCCCGGATCGGCCTTATATAATCAGGTAGGAGGATATATGTGTATGGGGGGAAGCCAGGGAATGAATATGTTTTATCCTGATCAGGTAAAGGAAAATACGCAATGCTCCCGCATCTTAATCACTGGATTATCACTTTTTAACAAACCCATTCATATACGTGATACATTAGATGGCAATCCTATTCTACAAAAGGCGATAAGTCAAACTAAACACATTACTCTGGAGCACGATCAGAATCTGTTAACATTTGAATTTGCAGGTGTCAATTACAATTACCCTGAAAAAAACAAATACAGTTATATGCTGGAAGGGCTTGATAAAGAGTGGAACTTTGTTGGCAATGCTCGTACAGCTACCTATCGTTATCTAAAACCTGGTGATTATGTCTTTAAAGTCAGAGTATTCGCCAATGCCAATATTCGGAGTGAAGACTTTACCAGTATCTCTGTCACTGTAAAGCCCGCTTTCTGGCAATCACCTTTGGCGTATTTTTTCTATATACTGCTCCTAATAGCTGTGGGCTGGATCGTTTTTTCTGTGATCAGGCGGGAGGTCAAGCTTAAGAAAAGATTAACTGTTGAACGAAAGCAACGTAGATACGAACGTCGTCTGGTCCAACAAAAACTGACTTTCTTCACGGAGGTTTCTCATGAGTTCAAAACGCCTCTTACTTTGATGCTGGGTCCGCTGGAGGAAATGATGGCCGAAGAGCCACAAGTCTCACATACGGGACGCAAACTCCAGATGATGCATCGCAATGCCCATAAATTGCTGGATCTGATTAATAAATTGCTTGATTACCGCAAACTGGAAAATGGAAAAGTAGTACTGAAGGTAAAACCCGATAATCTGGTAAGCTTTGTAGAGGATATTGCAGCTACCTTTCGTCCATTGGCTCAACACCGGAATATCTTATTTCAGGTTGAATCCGAACAGCCATTTATTTTAGCCTGGTTTGATAAAGAGAAATTGGAGATGGCATTAAACAATCTGATATCCAATGCTTTCAAATACATAGGTAAAGGAAATCATATTAGTATTGGCATCTCTGCTCAGACTAACGAAAAATATCCGGAAGACTGTGCCCTTATCTCAATCAAGGATGATGGTATAGGAATACCAAAAAAACATCAGCAAGCAATTTTTGATTGGTTCCATCAGGGAGAATCGTCAGGCTCTATGAGTTCAGGTATTGGTTTGTCTCTAGCCAAGAAGCTGGTCCATTTGCACAATGGCGAAATAGATGTAGAGAGTCAGGAAGGCGCAGGTTCTACATTCCGCATCACTCTTCCGCTAGGAAAGGAGCATTTCAGACCCGAAGAAATAGCCGTTCCTGATGTATCAGAGGGGCAAACGCATTTTGATGATATATTATACAGACAAGATTCGATTCAAGACAGCCCCAAATCTCACTGGCAGAATCCATTATGGCAGGCTTCCTTCTATAGTGATTCAGAATTGCCTGGAAAAAAGAAAGGTTTTCCCAGCCTACTTCTCATAGAAGATGATGAGGAAATACGGCTTTTTCTAAGGGAGTTTTTTGAGAAGGAATACCGAATTTTTGAAGCTCCAAATGGCAAAGAAGGCTATGATCTGGCACTAAGCTGCCACCCAGACCTGATCATCAGTGATATTATGATGCCAGAAATGAGTGGAATTCAACTTTGTCGAAAGTTAAAAGAGAATATACGTACCAGCCATATTCCTGTGATCTTACTAACAGCTCGTTCAGGTATATCCAGTCATAAAGAAGGTATGGAAATTGGGGCTGATGCCTATTTAACTAAACCATTCAGTACAGATATTTTGCGCCTGACAGTACATAACCTCATTGATTCTCAGCAAAGACTTATGCGATTTTATCGTAATCACTTCGCTTCGGGAGGGATTCAGGCAGAACGACCGGCTAAAAATGAAGGAATTAATCCATTAGATGAGAAATTTCTGAATTCAATCAACGAAATGCTGAAATCCAATCTGGATAATCCAGAGTTTACTATTGAAGAATTATCGGATGTATTAAATATGAGTCGTTCACTCGTATATAAAAAAGTTAAAATGCTCACAGGACTGTCTCCCAACGAATATGTACGTTCTTTTCGGTTGGCTGAAGCAGCTCGCCTGTTAAAAAGCAGGCAATACAAGGTATTTGAGGTAGTTTATATGGTAGGATTTACGGATTTGAAATACTTCAGACAATGTTTTGCCAAAGAGTTTGGCTGCTCTCCTTCTGAGTTTATCAAACAGGAATAGGTGGTTGCGGACCACATGCTTTCTACAGGATGCATAGACTATCCTGTAGAAAGTATGTAATGTAGTACTTGTTCAGTATTCTCTGAGTATATTCAGATAGTATCTCTCAAATAATTTTTCAATTGTAATCTTATCCCTTATTTCTACAGGTTATTACAAGTCAACAAACAGACCATCTCAAGTCCTTTTTAAACTTTACTTACTGCCAAATAGAATCCATTGACACTATGAACGTATAGTGAACAAGATAGAAAAATCCTGGAAGTCCAGAAAAAAAGATAATGGTTATCTATCTGTCTTATAGTTTAAGTTTCGGTCAACATGATATTCCTCAAAATTTATCCTTACAAAACCTTCTTAAAATCTCCTATTTTTCTCCTGATATAGTACAACTGTTGTAATTTTTATCAGATTACCCCAAATCTTACTATAAATCCACATACACCCCCTCTTTTTCGTTAATTATCCCCCTGTTCAACCAATCATTTTCACTGACATTTGAAATGTTTAAGGGGTTAGGTGGGGTCAGAAGAGGCCAATTGTCTTTTTTGGCACCACCGTTTTTCATCTTCATTACCAGCAGATATCCTTGCCTGAAAAACGTAGTATCATCTTTTTTCCAGAATCGGTGAAGTAATAGACAGACAATGACAAATAGAATAAAAGATACCCTCTTAGAGATAAGAAAGCTGGCTCATCGGGCTATAACTTAAAAGTTGAGAAACCATACACTATTTTATATAACCCTTACAAGATAGCCTTTTTCTTAAAATAGCTATCTGTCTGTTTATTCATCCTAATCAACACATGTATGATTTATTATCTACCTAAAAAATTGAAGCAAGTCACCCTATTGCTGCTGTTCTTAATCCTGTATCTAAGCTCTAATTCGATTTTAGCCCAATCAGGAAGGCGCATACAGGGTAAGGTAAAGAGTACAGAAACCGGTGAAGAAATTCCTGGCGTATCAGTTATCATAAAAGGTACTACACAAGGTACTACCACAAATGCAACTGGTGACTTTTCTATTGACGTACCAGGTTCTGACGTTATTCTTGTTTTTTCCTCAATCGGTTTTACCACGGAAGAAATACCGGTAGGACAGCAGACAAATCTTTCCGTCAGCATGGCTCGTGACTTGCAAACTCTGTCGGAAGTAGTGGTAGTGGGCTATGGTGAACAAAAGAAAGAAACCCTTACAGGTTCTATCTCACAGATCAAAGGGGAAGATATGATTAAAAGCCCTCAGCCTAATGTGTCAAATACCTTGGCTGGGCGATTTTCGGGTATAGTTGCCAGTAACCGTGGTGGTGAGCCTGGCTATGATGGAAGTAGCTTTACAATCAGGGGGTTAGCAACAACTGGAAATAACGATGTACTGATAGTTATTGATGGTATTCCCGGACAACTTGGTGGACTTGAGCGTCTCAACCCTAACGATATTGAAAGTATATCTATCTTAAAAGATGCATCTGCGGCAGTATACGGCAGTCGTGCTGCCAATGGTGTTATTCTTGTTACTACCAAACGCGGAAAATCTGGCAAACCAACCATTTCCTATAGTTATAATCAGGGATTCTCCTCTCCTACCCGTCTTCCTAAAATGGCAGATGCCGCCACTTATGCTGCTATTCAGAACGAAATAGACTACTATAACAATAAATCAGGTGGTATGTTTCAGCATTACAGTGAAGAAGAGATTCAAAAATTCCGGGATGGATCAGATCCTATCAATTATCCCAATACAAACTGGGCTAAAGAAACACTGAAAAAAGTTTCTTTGCAGAACCAACATAACCTGTCTGTATCTGGTGGGCAACAAAATATACGGTATTACCTGTCTCTGGGGAAAATCTATCAGGATGGGATCTATAAAAAAGGGGCTACCAAATACAATCAGTATAACTTCCGGTCAAATATAGATGCAGATATAACAGAAAATTTTAAAGTATCCTTGTCACTTGCCGGTCGTCAGGAAGATCGTCAATATCCTATAGCCAGTGCAGGTAACATTTTCCGTGCTATTTACAGAGCTTATCCTACTGCTATAGCTACTTATCCTAATGGATTGCCATCTACAGGAATAGAGAATAACAATCCGGTTGTTATGGTAACTGATGTTGGTGGTACCAATGTAAATCCAATATACGTTTTCAATGGTATTCTTAAGGCCAGCTACACTATACCAAAAGTAAAAGGATTGTCAGTAGATGGATTTTATGCTGGAGACAGGACCTGGAACTTTGCCAAAACATTTAACAAGCCTTATACGCTGTACTCCTATAATAATACTTCCAATACATATCAGTCTACCATTACAGGAGGATCATCCGGAGCAGCGACTTTATCCCAAAGCCAGGAAAATACGGCTATGTATACGGCCAATTTTAAGGTTAATTTTCAACGCCAATTTGGTAACCATTCTGTTAATGCATTGGTTGCGTATGAACAAAGTAGAATACATAAAGAAACATTTGGTGCCTCTCGCCTGAATTATCCAACTGTTCAAACGCCAGAATTATCACAGGGTGGATCTGCGGCTACTGACAGAAACAACTCAGGATCGAGCTATAACTTTGCCAGAAGAAGCTACATTGGTAGAATAGCCTACAACTTCAAAGAAAAATACCTGGCAGAAGTACAGATGCGTATTGATGGATCTTCTACCTTCCCCAGAGGCAACCGTTACGGATACTTCCCGGCTATTTCAGCAGGATGGCGTGTTTCAGAAGAAGACTGGTTCAGAGAGAATGTTTCGTTTATTAATGACCTAAAAATCAGAGCTTCTTATGGACAATTAGGAAATGATAACGTTGATATGTTTCAATATTTCAATAACTATTCTTTTAACAGTACCTATGTTATTGGAAGTGACAAACATGCCGGTATCGACCTAACCAAACTTGCCAATGTAGCCATTACCTGGGAAACAGCTAAGAAAACGGATATTGGCTTTAATGCTACATTTCTACGTAACTTCACTCTGGAATTTATTTATTTTAAACAAAACCGTTCCAATATTCTGGCTACCCGCAATGCCTCTATACCTGGTGTAACAGGTATTGTGAACCCTTACGGCGGCTCATTGGTACCTTCAGAGAATATTGGTAAGGTAAACAGTCAAGGGTTTGAAACCACAGTAGGCTATCAGCACAGAGGCAACTTCTGGTATGGTGTCTCTGCGAATATGGCACTTGCTAAAAGTGAGATTGTATTCATTGATGAAGCAGGCTCCGTATTAGATTACCAAAAACAAACAGGACGTCCATTGAACACCTATCTGCTCTACAATACAGTAGGTATATTCCGTTCAGAAGCTGACCTGGCTAAATATCCTCACCTTTCTGTTGCACAAGTTGGTGACCTGATTATCCAGGACTATAACAATGATGGAAAAATCACCGCTGATGACCGTGTTCGTACTAAATATGGCAATATTCCACAGATTACCTATGGGTTTAATGCGAATGCCGGTTGGAAGAATTTTGACCTGTCCCTACTGTTTTCAGGTCAGGCGAGAGTTAGTCAGTATGTATTGCCAGAAGCAGGGAATGTAGGTAACTTCTACAGTAGCTGGGCTGACAACAGATGGAGTCCTTCCAATCCAAATGGCAGTTATCCGCGGGTAGATACCAGAGCGTCCTCTTCAGTGAATGGCGGTTTATATGCTAATAACTTCTGGTTGAACAACGCTTCATTTATACGTCTGAAAAACGTTTCCATAGGATATACTCTCCCTCACCCACTGGTTACCAAACTAGGCTTGGGTATGGTTAAAGTATATGCCAATGCATTTAACGTATTTACCCTATCCAAAGTAAAAGATTACGATCCTGAAGGAAACAGCGAAAGTGGGCAATTCTACCCTCAGCAACGGATTATTAACCTGGGAGTCAATGTCCAACTTTAAAAGACCGGACTTCATCTCATCCATTAGCTATTTAAGGATCTCTGTTAAAAAATAAACTAGTACTACATGAAACGCAATATAAAAAACACATACATCTGGCTGACATTGATTGTTTGCATGACTGTATTTCTCAGTAGCTGTAAGGAAGATTTTCTGGATGTGAACACAACAGACAGAATCTCCGATGATGCCATCACCTCTGACTCTTCTTTATTCGAAGATTATGTTATCAACCGCTATATGGGAGTTAAACTACAGGATAAGGAAGCAGAAGGTACAAATCCTGGTTTTGGAAGAGGTTTCGAATATGCCTTGTGGGGATCAATTACGGATGAGGCTATTTACAATAGCGATGATAATACATGGGCTATTCATCGGGGTCTTCTCTCACCAGAAGCAACAGGTATAGCAGGAACCATATGGTCACGCAGTTACAGAAGTATCCGTGAATGTAACTATGCACTTCAAATTATTGAAAATGTTCCCATGAGTGCATCCCGCAAAAAAATGCTGATTGCTGAATTAAAATTTATCCGTGCATTCCGTTACCATGACCTAATCCGAAATTACGGAACTGTAGTTTTGATGGGAGATAAAGTATATTACCTAAGTGATAATCTTACAGATGAATCGCTCTTTAAGAGAAGTACTATTACTGAAGGAATTACATATGCTGTATCCCAACTGGAAGAGGCCGCTGCAGATTTGCCGGCAGGTAACACCTCTGCATGGCCATTGGGTCGCGCCACCAAAGGTGCTGCTCTTGCACTAAAATCCCGGTTGTTGCTGTATGCAGCGAGTCCTCTTTACGGAGCTTCGTCCTGGGAAACAGCAGCCAAAGCAGCAAAAGATGTTATGGATCTGGGATCTTATTCACTACATAACAATTACCAATCACTATTCCTGACTCCATCCAGCAATGAAATTATCTTCGAAAGGCTGTATGCAATTGGAGCACGACATGTTTGTCTTGAAATCTCCAATGGAGCAAACGGTTATGGCGGTTGGGCTGGTAATACGCCACTCCAGAACCTGGTGGATAGCTATGAGGTAGTAGAAGATGAAAACACTGCGGTGCCTTTTGACTGGAATAATAGTGCACATGCATCAGCACCTTATACCGATCGTGATCCTCGCTTTTATGCTACCATTATGTACAATGGCGCTACCTATCGGGATCGTAAGGTTGAGACCTTTACACCAGGTGGAAAAGACAGCAAAGATGGAAAAGATAACTGGAACACATCGAAAACAGGCTATTATTTACGGAAATTTATTGATGAAAAACTACCTATTGACAATCCTTGGGATGTTGCAGGAACACAACCCTGGATTTATATACGTTATGCAGAGATTCTGTTAAACTATGCAGAAGCGCAAAACGAAGCAGTGGGTCCAGATGCTTCTGTATATTCGGCCATTAATCTAATCCGCAATCGTGCGGGAATGCCTGACCTGCCTACAGGATTATCACAAACTGCTATGCGTACGGCTATTCAAAGAGAGCGTCAGGTTGAGCTGGCATTTGAAGAACATCGTTTCTATGATGTGCGCAGATGGAAAATAGCGATGGATACAGAGAATCAACCTGCTTATGGAATTACTATTACCAAAAATGCGGATGGTACGTTTGCCTATACACGCAAAGTGGCCCTAGATGGTCGTAAGTTTGAAGAGAAACACTACTGGCTTCCAATCCCTCTTGCTGAAATTCAGGCTTCCAACGGCAAGCTACAGCAAAGTCCCAACTATTAATTCTAAACTATAAAGAATGAAGGATTAAAATAATCCTTCATTCTTGTCTATAACCTGAAAAGGCTTATTTTTTAGTACCCTGCCCATTCTTATTCAAAATATATTTTCAAAAAGACTGGGCAGGGTATTGTTATACTAGAAGAAACTCTCTACTCACCTCTAGCTTTATAAGTCAAAGAAGCATCTGAAAATATCTTTATGCCAATCAAACCCATAAATAAACTAGCTCTTGACAAGCTTTAAATTAAAACCTGGTTATGAATATCTCTTTATTATCTCTGAAAAAGACACCCCAGTGGACTCTTATAAGCTTGTTTTCCTTTACTTTATTTCTGGCGAGTTGTTCGATACACAATCAGAAACAACCACAAACCTCAAGTATAAAAAATTCAGTCATTATCCATCTGGATCAACGGCAGCAGTACATCCGTAACTTTGGAGCTTCTGATGCGTGGACGTGTCAATTCATTGGCAACTGGCCTCAGGCAAAAAAAGAACAAGTTGCGGATTGGTTATTCAGTATGGAAAATGATGCCAATGGCAAACCCAAAGGAATTGGTTTAAGTTGTTGGCGATTTAATATTGGAGCCGGAAGCGCGACACAGAATAATATTTCAGATGAATGGAGACAAACAGAAGGCTTTTTAAAAGCAGATATGAGTTATGACTGGTCGAAACAGTCTGGTCAACGTTGGTTTATGCAGGCCGCTAAACAGCGGGGCGTAGAACAGTTTATAGGATTTACCAATAGTCCTCCTATCCAGTTAACAAAAAATGGCAAGGCATTTTCGTCTAATGGAGAACAGGCTAATATTGCACCAGAAAAGTATCTTGCTTTTGCTAAGTTTCTAGCTGATGTATCCCGACAATTTTCCAGTGATGGATTACCTTTCACTTATCTGAGTCCATTCAATGAACCTCAATGGGATTGGACAGGCAACGGACAGGAAGGAACTCCTTACACTAATACAGAGATAACGGCTATTACGAAGATACTTGACTCTGTATTGACAACACAAAACCTTTCAGTAAAGATCAAACTGGCAGAAGCAGCCAAACTGAATTATCTCTATGAGAAAGCCGATAAGCCTACTCGTGGCGAACAGATTTATACGTTTTTCAATAATCAGTCACCTTTATATGTAGGTAATCTCTCTCATGTAGATAAAGTTATATCTGGACATAGTTACTTTACATCAGCTCCAGCGGAAACCTTAAAAAGTGTACGCCAGAAAGTTGCAGCTGCCTTTCCAACAGCCAGTGTGCCCCTTGAATTCTGGCAAAGTGAGTATTGTTTACTGGGAGATCAGGAGGAAGTAACTCCATCTGGTAAAGATACGGGTATGACACCTGCCCTGTATGTAGCACGCTTGATACATCATGATCTAGCAATAGCCAATGCATCGGCCTGGCATTGGTGGCTGGCTGTTACAGCCTATGACTATAAAGACGGACTGATCTACGCCACCAAAAACAAAACAGATGGACAAGTAGAAGAGACCCGGTTGATGTGGGCACTAGGCAATTTTAGCCGATTTATTCGTCCTGGCTCACAACGTGTGACGGTCACCTCTGACAACCGGGATGTAAACAATGTAAATGGTGTTATGATTTCTTCCTACGTTTCTGCTGATGAAAAACAACTTATCACTGTCCTGGTCAATAACTCTAACAGTGATGCGAATATTCTACCTCAAACGGAAGGAGGCAGTGTTCAGAAATGGAAACCCTACCTGACGGGCTCCGGAACTGATGAAACACTTAAACCATTGGCTACCATAACAGCCGGACAAGCCATTACAATTCCCAAAAAGTCCATTGTGACTCTTATAGGTGATATGTAGATTGTAAGCATGAGATTTCGTTTTTTGCAAACCTCTCTCCTATCTATTTGCAGAGGTTTGCAAAAATTTCTCGGAAAATTCTCTTCTAAAACAGGCTGAACAAGTAGTGTAACTTCTCCTTTACTTTTCAAAAAGCAAAAAACATTTAAATTTGGGAAGACACTTTTAACACTTCCTTCATGAAACATTTTTTGCTAACAATCACTACAGTATTTTATTTTTTACACCTGACAAACCTGAAAGCTCAGGAGCAAACCTTTTCTAATCCTTTATTACCCTCCGGAGCAGACCCCTATAGTACCTATTATAAAGGGTATTACTACTATTCAAACAGCGTAGGAGGTGACCGTTTACAATTACGAAAAACTAAAAACCTAGCTAACCTAAAGCAAGGTGAAACAAAAATTATCTGGCAACCCCCTCAAAACACCAAACATTCAAAAGAACTCTGGGCGCCTGAAGTACACCACATAAATGGAAAGTGGTATGTTTATTATGCAGCGGATGATGGAGATAACAATAATCACCGAATGTATGTGATAGAAAACAGTTCAGAAGATCCTTTTCAGGGAGAATGGAAATTTAAAGGCAAACTTGCCACTCCTTCTGATAAATGGGCTATTGATGGAGATGTTTTCACCTACAAAAATCAGCTATATATGATCTGGTCAGGATGGGAAGGTGATAAAAACGGCCAGCAAGATATCTATATAGCCAGGATGAAAAATCCCTACACTATGGAAGGAGAACGGATAAAGCTCTCCTCCCCTACCCTTGAGTGGGAAAGACGGTGGCAAGGCGGCCCTGAAGTATATGTAAATGAAGGACCCCAGTTCCTTCAACATGGTGACAAGGTATTTATTGTCTACTCTGCTAGTGGTTGCTGGACAGATCACTATTCTCTGGGTTTGCTAGAACTACAAGGCCACGATTTACTCAATCCGGATCAGTGGAAAAAGCATCCTCAACCTATATTCACAACTTCAGTAGCAAATGGGGTATACAGCCCCGCACATAATTCATTCTTTACCTCTCCTGATGGAAAAGAAGATTGGATACTCTATCATGCTAATGACAATCCAGGTGATGGTTGTGGAGGAAAACGATCTCCTCGTATGCAGAAATTCACATGGAATGCAGACGGCACTCCCAATCTGGGCATTCCGGTTTCTATAAAAAAGGAGCTACCAGCACCTTCTGAAAGCAAATAGATTAGACCAAAAGACTAATACTATTTTGATACAACTACATTCGTATCAGAAAATATCTTTTATTTTTCCGACCAATTATATGTGTCACCTAACCAAATTCTGATAACATATGAACTATCGAATTCTTATTTTAGGCTGTGTTGCAGTTCTTGCTTTAACTGGCTGCAGCCAGAAAACAACAGAATCCGCTACAGGAGGAGATGGACTATCAGCCTTCAGCGCAGATAGTCTTGGTAAAAATATCAGTGTACTAGCCTCTGATGACTTTCAGGGACGTAAACCCTTTACTGACGGAGAAACAAAAACAGTACAGTTTCTGGAGCAGAAATTTGCTTCTATGGGCTTAGAGCCAGGGAATGGCAATAGTTACTTACAGGATGTGCCAATGGTTAACATAGCTACAGAAGCAGCGCCAGGTATGCAGGTACAAGGTACTAAAGGAAGCTTTGAACTGAAAGGTTTTACTGACTATGTGATCTGGACCGAGAAAACAGATTCGGTGATTTCATTAAATAAAGACGAATTAGTTTTTGCAGGATATGGTGTAGTAGCTCCCGAATATAACTGGAATGACTATGCAGGCCTGGACGCCAAAGGCAAAATTGTACTGGTCATGGTGAATGATCCTGGTTTTGGAGTAGACAAAAGCTTGTTTAAAGGAGATACGATGACATATTATGGCCGCTGGACATATAAATTTGAAGAAGCTGCCCGGCAAGGTGCCAAAGGATGTCTGATTATCCACAATACCAAAGGGGCTAGCTATCCTTTCAGTGTTGTGCAAAATAACTGGAATGGTTCCCGCTTACGCCTTGATGACAGAGGAAAAGAACAAAAATATTGTTCAACAGTAGGCTGGGTAACGCAACAAACTGCTCAACGTCTGCTCTCAGCAGCAGGGAAAGATACAACCTTGTATGCTCAAGCTAATAAACCTGGCTTTAAACCTGTTCCTTTGGGAGTGAAGTTATCAACCAGCATCAAGGTAAAAGCAACCTATAATAAATCACACAACGTAATCGCAAAGATTACAGGTGCTAAACATCCCGATGAATATATTATCTATACGGCTCACTGGGATCACCTGGGTATTGGTAAACCTGATGAAACAGGTGATTCTATTTACAATGGTGCCCTGGATAATGCCAGTGCAACAGCAGGGTTATTTGAGTTGGCAAGAGGTTTTAAGAGTCTTGCCAATAAACCGGCCCGAACAGTAGTATTTCTTTCTGTTACAGCTGAAGAACAGGGCTTATGGGGCTCAGCTTATTATGCATTAAATCCAGTGTACCCACTGAATAAAACTGTTGCTAACATCAACATGGACGTACTTAACTCCTACGGGAAAACTAAAGATATAGTTATAGTAGGACGTAACCAGTCTCAATTGGAAGATTACCTTAAGGAAGCAGCCGAAAAAAAAGGTCGCGTGATATCATTTGAAACGCATCCGGAATCGGGATATTATTATCGTTCTGACCACTTTAATTTTGCCAAAGCAGGTGTACCCGCTTTATATGTCAATAATGGTATCGATGTAGTTGATAAAGGCAAAGAGTATGGACAACAGAAAGCAGATGAATATACGAAAAAACACTACCATCGCCCTTCGGATAAATACGATGCAACTACATGGAATTTAGAAGGAGCCATTGGTGATCTGCAACTGTTATTTGAAGTAGGCAAACGCTTAACTTCGGATGAAAAATGGCCTGAGTGGAAACAAGGATCTGAATTTAAAGCTATTCGTGATAAATCCATAATAAATCCATAAGGTATCAGATTACACCCTAACATCCAATGGATTGAATGTTAGGGTGTATCCCAAAAAGCTAAACTTCATTAGAACTCAAGCTCTAGACCTGAGTCTGGTATTGGTGGATAATCTTTTTTATCACTCATAAAACGGATCAGCAGATTTTCGACAACATAACTTGCACCTTGCTTCTTCTGACGTAGTCCTTCCCAATAGATCATCCGTTGTAGATGCTCCATTACATCCTGTGAAAGATAAAAAGTATAGTTGCTTCTCTCTACCGCTTGTTTTCCAACATTATCCTTTACACTTGTATCCTTTCTGGGGATGGCTTTTGTAGTTACCTCAGCATCTTTAGCTTTCACAGCCTCCGGCTTATTTTTTGATATAGTCGAAGGTGTGTTTTTCCCAGTATTTTTGACAGAGCTTACATCTTCTATTGCCTTCTCCCCTCCCCCATCACTATTTTGTACCTTCCCATCTGTTGGTTTAGTAGCTACAGATGATCCAATCAATGCTTCACGATTTAATTTCTCTTCTTCTTCTGCCAATTCAAGCAGTGTCTTCCCTTTTGTAGCCAAAGGTGTGTTTTTAAGCGATTCAGAGATAAGATCTTTTTTATTCATGGCGAGTCAGGATTTCTTTAGTGAGGGATAAATAATCAACAGCACCGTTACAATTTCCATCATATTCAAAAATAGATTGTCCTTTCATAGGGGAGTCGCCCAACGCCGTACAGGTACGGATATACGTAGAGAAAACCTTTTCTCCCAAGGCACTATCCCTGATAGCATCTGCAAATCCTTTCTTGGTGTTGTTACGTTCTTTCGCATTGTATTGAATAATAACAATACCCAACAGCTCAATATTTTCATTAACCTCCTGTTGAATCTTTGTCAGATACTCGTCCAGTGTAGAAATACCAACATATGAGAAATAGGCAGTCTGATAAGGAACCAACAAATCCGTAGCTGTAGACATCGCATTCTTGGTATAAATTCCCAGGTTAGGACCACAATCAATCAGAATATAATCATACACATTAGCCTCTCGGATAGGCTTTAACGCTTTGTAAAGCAATAATTCCCGCAAAGATTTTTCGTTTAGAGTTGAAATTACACTATCCATAATCGGATGAGCAGGAATCAAATCCATTCCCAATGCAGGAACAACCACCTCTTTCAGCGAGTGTAACCCCAACAATAGGCTTGCTAGGTTATTTTCAGAAAAACTTGTTTCTAACCGAAAAGAAATGGTCAGGTTAGCCTGAGGATCGGCATCTATAAGTAATACCTTTTTACCCAGATCACGCAGGGCAGCACCTACGTTCAAAGTTGTGGTAGTTTTCCCTACCCCACCCTTCATGTTGGCAACAGCTATGGTTCTCATTCTGATGTTGTGGTTTATATTGTTTAGTTATCCTTGTATATTATTTTTTTCATTTCTTTTGAATGTACCTTCTCTTCTGAGTACTTCTTTTTACGGCTTAACAGAAATAGACTTCTCAATTTAGAATGTACAAGTAGTACATAAACATGTTTTACATATATATTCTATCATGTATTCAAGTACAAATCTTTCAAGGCTTATTCACTCAATACATATTACACACCAACAGATTAAATAGTAAATTAATACTTATTCAGTCAATATAGATAAAAGCAAGTAATATTTACTGATTCTATAAGCACCTTTTGTACATTCAGTTTATAAATAAATAAAGCATGAGCATACATTAAATCTTCATTCAGCTTTTTTAAAAGCTCTACATATACAAGTAATACATCTACAATAAAGCAACAAATATGTAATAAATCCACATGCGCAGTATATAGATTCAGCAAATATATACATAATCAACATAGATACACTACATACACACTGAATAAATAAACATTTACTTACTAAGCAAGTAATAAACAACTATGCAAACAATAAAAGATATCACAATATACAATTAGTAATTATACAATATTCAAACATTCATTAAAAGATAATTCAATAATTTTATCTATATTTATTAAGTAGTCAATTAATAAATATAGATAAAACACTTATACAATAATTAAATAAACAATAAAGGAATACTTATTAAAATATTACCTTAATAAACATTTAAAGACTAAACATTTACACAACACTTAATATACAATAATTAAATAGTTTATGTATATTCTACATTAATAGAATAACTAAATTTAACATCGTGTATTTAAATAATAATTAATCTATAAATGTTTATTAGTATACTATTTATTGCGTCAACAATTATTTAACAATAAAATATTCACACAATCTATATTAATACAATAGTGAGTATAAGTGAACTGTGTATTACATATACATTACTACATTGAGTACACTAAAATTAAATACACATAAATAACACATTGAAAAAATGTAGAATAAGTCAATGCATGAGTATAAAGTCAAGAAGAGAAGGATGCATTAAAACGCGGATAGCGCAGAGAACAAGACACTTATAGAATACTTATTCACTGCATGTACATGATTATATGAATACAATGTATTAACACAGAATTGTCATTAATTTATTCATCGAATAAGGATTAAATAGGGATAAATGACATATTAAATGAATATAAAATAAGTTAATATAGAATGCTAACAAAAAAGGGGAGATGTTAGTATTGATAGCTTTGTTTAACATCCTAATCTAAACTTACATGAGTGAAATTGTTACTGCTCAGGACTTGTTACTTAAATATCTCGATTATCATTGCAACTGGGTACAATGTAACTTTGGGACTGCTCGTCCAGCCCAGTTTCGCGAACAACAGCTTGTAGCTATGTTGAAGGCATTTGGTATTGTTCCTTCTTTGGACAAAACAGATAATGAGACAGAATCAAATGATTTAGTACAAACTGAAAAAAGTTCAGATAATAATTCTTTTAGAGTATGGCTAAATAAGATTTTTAGTCCAAAAGAATTGAGACTAACAGTTTCTGATGAAGATGACAAACTAGCGCATCAACGAGTTGAAAATATGAAGCGGATAGCCATTCTTCATTATTTTACAAAAAACACATTTCTGGCAGAAAGAGATATAAAGGCTTATCTGCCTCTTATGGATCAGGCAATTGATGTTGTACGAAAAGAGCTTACATCGCTAAACGAAACAGATATGCGTTTACCCAAACATTATGAGGTTCGTTGGTTATATGGCAAATTATTAAGTTTCCGAATGGAAATGTATAAAGTCACTTACCCTTGGGGAGGTATGTTGGAAGGATTATCTGTTGGTTACTGGTATAGTCACATACTGGCGACCGAGGTTCAAAAACAAATACTGCCTCATCTTGCAACTATTGATCAAGTGCTTTGCCAGATTATAGACTCTTATGATCAGGAAATTTCGATGAGTGACCTTATGGAGAAATATGAGTATCCTTATGTTGATCTGGAGGATATAGATAGAGAATGGAGAATAGAAAATTGGTAGAGTTAAGTTTATATATGATTGATTTTCATCTGTTTTGTTAGTATTTGATAGCTACTCAGTTTTAAAGTATGGCGACACCATTCCCTCAACTCTCAAAAAAGTGGTATTTTTTTGGCTTACCATCTGTTCGTCCAACTGAAAACACATATGAATCTTTTGATTATGAAGCATTACCACCATTAAATACCGAAAAGTTGGATGGTTCGCTGCAATGGCTGCAAGCTATTGCCACTAGTCCTCAACGCAGATATCTGAATCTCCCTCCTGAAATGGCTGCCTGGCAGAAAGGTAGGAAAAAAAGCAAGGAACTGCCACAATCTTTCCTTGAAAAATGGAGTAAGAAATGGAGTACTATTGAGCAACAAGCATCTATGCGAAAATTAGTATTGCCATCTTCTTTTATAACAGCTATGCAGCATCCCGAATGGTTGAATGTTATTGACTCCCCAACGGACTGTTTCTTTGAATTGGATGAAAACGGTTTTATTGATCTAAAAGATCGTGAGGGAGAATGTTTATTACACTTTTATTCAGACTCACAGTATTGCCTACTTTGGTATTTACATTTTGATAGTTTTGGTAAACACAGAGTAGTTGTTTCAAAAAATTCCTGGTTTCAACATTTACATACTCATACTTTTTTACCTCATCCTGAAGTGGATGTTGATGAGGATATAGAAAAAATGATAAGCGAGATAGAAGCAGGCTCCCATACATTTCTTTGTGAATGTGCACCTGATTTCGAATCATTTTTGTATAGAGTATGGATTGAAGGGGATATCTATTATGCTATGTCTAAATTATACAAAGGGCAGGAACTTACTCCTGAACAAAAAGAGTATTTACATTTTTATGAGGAATAGGAGTCAAGAATAGATATCAACTCGATTTATCTGATACAGATTAGAGTATCAACTATTCTGTGTCCTATTCCTTTTATGGATGCTGGTATACACGTACATAATCCACTTCAAAACGAGCAGGAAAGACAGTTGCTGTTGGGTCTCCACCATTGTCACCGCCCAGAGCAAGATTGAGTAAAATATAATGGGGTTGGTGAAATGGGTTTTTGCCACTTCCATCTCCATTGAAGGTTTCAGTCAGGAGTACTTCATTGAGAAGTTCATTGTCAACATACAAGCGAATGGCAGTCTCATCCCAATCCATACGCCAGACATGAAACTTTTCAGCCCAATGGTTATCTGTAAAGGTAGATAGTTGTTTTTTAGTAGTCCTCCATTTTGCACTATACCGCTTGTCTGTTCCCCAAGCTACATTGGCAAGTAACATATTTCTATAATATTCCATAATGTCTATTTCTCCATTGGATGGCCACTCACCTGCAACACCTAGCGTCCAGAAAGCAGGCCACAGACCCGGACGGGTATCGATTTTAGCCCGCATTTCAAAACGTCCATACTGAAAGCTATGAAGTCCAAGTGTGTTGAGACTGGATGCACTATATTCAATTATTTTGCGACAAGTTTTCCACTCTAAGCTACCCTCCTTATAGTAAGGATTAGGTTTGTTCTCTTTCCGCGCTTCGATAATAAGCATTCCTTTCTCACAACGTGCATTTTGGGGTTGATACCATTGTAGCTCATGGTTACGAACAAATCCCTGCTCAAACTTCCAGTTCTTTGGATTAGGCACACCTTTTTGATTAAATTCATCTGCCCAGACAAGATGCCATGTTGTATCATTTTGTAAATGTAACTGGTTCGTATGTGATAAGAGGATAGGGGAGGAGGTAAGAAGTAGGGTATGATTTTCAGATAACTCTTTTGTATAGATTTTTGCTCCACCAAGTAGGATTGCCAGTAATAAAAAAACTGATTTATTCATAAAGGTCAGAGCTGTGAAATTATGATTTGTTAATGGAATGAAATACGTTTCAAAAGTACTAGTTAATATAGTAACCAATGGTAGGTTTTTCGGCAATAGGAGGGGACAAATTTGTCAGAGCACCTAGATTTCTCTCTTTTTAGCTATTTTTTGCTCATCTGAAAGAATCTATCTGCCAGAGATTCACTCCAAATGGGGTGGTCTTGTCATGAGGTTCTAGCAGGAAGGCAGAAGGGGAGGGCTGAGTAGTATTCGTCTCTTGACAGCATTAGATCTTCATCTTATCCTGCTGTTGATCTTCTTCAATTTCGCAGTTTTAATTAAAACAAAAACCCTCGGCCTAGAGGTCAAGGGTAAAGAGAGAAGACCATATCCACTGAAACTGGTAATTAATGTGGAATCGCCAGATGAGTGCTCACGGCAATACGGTTCCAGGCATTAATGCTGACTACAACCATGATCAACTGGGCAATGTAACTCTCACCAAAGAGGTCCTTTGCCTTCTGATAGGTTTCTTCTGTAAGGCCATGCTGATGTATAAGTGTTACCTCTTCAGCAATTGCCAGAATAACTTTTTCCTCATCAGTAAATACATCTGCCTCTTTCCATGCATTCAGCAGAAAGATCCGTTGAGCAGATTCTCCGTTTTTAAGTGCATCTTTAGTATGCATATCTATACAAAATGCACAACCGTTGATTTGAGAAGCTCTAATTTTGATTAGTTCCTTATGTGTTTTGGCTACCTGTGTAGATGCCAGGTACGTTTCTAAACCATACATAGCCTTCCATGCAGCAGGCTGAGCTTCCTGAATTTTTATCCGTGTTTCCATCGTTTTGATGTGATAAAGTGAATGATTTGATTACATGACAAAGGTCATGAGACAATGGATAAAAAAACTTAAGCTGGTTTAAGAAACGGGATTCACTGAAAAAATGTGAGAATGTTAATAAATTAGTGAATAGAGCTATAAAATTTTACTTCTTTCCGTATGTTTCTTTTTGCGTAGTTCGCTTAGATATTCAGGAGTAAAGCCCAGAAAGGAAGCGAGAATTTTTTGGGGTATACGCTGGATAAACTCCGGATATTTGCTGCTGAAATAGTCATAAAATTTTTCTTTGGACATTGTGAACAGATACTTGACTCGTAGAAGAGACGCAGCATAGGCACGTTGGTAAATGTTTTTGAAGTATCGTTCCAGTTGAGGCACTTCCAGCAAGAGTTTTTCCAGTGTCTCCTGCTGAATCTGCATAATCTGTGTTTTTTCAATAGTCTGGATGCTAAACTCTGATAATCCTCCTCGTTGAAAAGCCATCAAATCAGTCATCCACCAGTTTTCAATAGCAAACTGTATTGTCTGTTCCATGCCCTTCTCGTCCGTAAAATACATGCGTAAACTACCCTTTATGACAAAATACAACTGTTTGCAAGGTTGACCTTCCAGAACCAGATGCTCTTTCTTGCCATATTCATGGTAGTTAAAATAGCTCAGAATCTTTTCCGATTCCTCAACTGAAAGAGCGACGTTTTTGGTAATATGACAGAGAAGTAGATGGTCCATGACAAGATGTATATGAATGCCTGTAGCAGCCAAATATAATGCCTGGAATATGCTCTACAATTATTTTGCAGATAAATGCTAAAATAAGAGAATTATCTACCTGCTAAATAGGGTGTTATATCTACACTTTTTATATTTTAGGCAGAATCATATCTACAACTATAGCTTTCTATGTTTTACTATGAAAGGATGTTTCACAAAATTTCTATCTTTAGTATGTTTAGAAATACTACCATATTATTTTTCCTGCTTTTTTCAATCTCGTCTATTCTTCATGCACAAACTATTGTATCAAGCAACAAAAAGTATTTTGTAACCTTGCCTCTCAGGTTTACTCATTTACAAAGTAATAATACTATGTTAAGTGGTATTAAAGTAGGGAGAGTATTTCATTCACGACTAAGTGCTGCATTATCTATTTACCATTCCTTCTATTTTAATTCATTTAAAGCAGAAGCTACCTTAACGGGATTCAGCGATCAGCCACGACTGTTTATTAATTGTGTGGGTGCTGAACTAGAATATACTATTTATCAACAACAAAGGTTTTCCACTAGTATACAATTACTAACAGGATGGGGCTTTCTGAAATATGATGGAAAACAGCATAGTTTTGAAAGTGAACAGGTTAATTACATAGCTCTTGAACCAGTAATTAACTCATCCTATAGAATTGCCTCATCAACTATAGTAGGATTGGGTATTGGGTATCGGCCTATTCTGGTAAATGATGCGATTACCTATACTTCAGATGTTTCAAATGGTGAAAAATCTGTGTATAAAAAGTATCCTAATGGTTTCTTTCTATTAGTAAGCCTCACTGGATATCTATAGTTTTTTTTGTAATTCCACTTACAACCGATGGGTTACTTTTATTGGTTCGCAATCAATTAGTTGCAAATATACTTACAGTATAAGCCGAGATATTTTCCAGGCCATTGCTGATCTAACAAGGCCCGCTATTTTATTCTTACTATCGGTATAGGCAATAACACCTAATGCTATTATTGAGCATTTTGATAGTAGTAGCAGGCAGGCTATTATAAAACATATTCAGATTCTGACAGAATGTGAATTACTCGAACAAAAGCAATAGGTACGGAAATCTAGTATTTAGTGAACCCGGCAAAGATCCAGGACATGGGATTTGAACAATTTAAATCATTACTAAATCAGCGTTTTACCCAGCTCGAAGAAGTATTATTCAATATTAAATCTGATAATCTATGAAAAATGCGCTTTTGATGGACTTTACAGTCGACAAAGATCAGAATAAAATTCATGTAAAACGCACATTTGATGCACCACTCAATAAAGTGTGGGCAGCGTGGACAGACAGCAAATTACTGGATCAGTGGTGGGCTCCCAAACCTTGGAAAGCTGTTACAAAATCTATGGAATTTCAGGAAGGAGGCTACTGGTTGTATGCGATGGTTGGACCCGAAGGAGAGAAAGAATGGGCAAGAACTGACTATAAACAAATCACTCCTTACCAGAAATTTTCGGCGCAGGATGGATTCTGTGATGAACAAGGAACAGTAAACACAAGTTTACCCAGATCTCTTTGGACAAATGCATTTACTGAAGCAGATAATACAACAAAAGTCACTATTGAGATCAGTTACGACAAACTGGAAGATCTGGAAAGTATATTACAATTTGGCTTTCAGGAAGGTTTTACTATTGCTTTACAGGAATTAGATGTATTTCTTGTTAAAGAAAAATAAGAATGAATACTCATCAAAACAATAAATATACAATCCGGCACGAAACGAGTTTTGTGCCGGATTGTATATGAACATCTATCCATATATTATTTACCCCGTTTTTTTTCATGAGAATGGAGGATACACTTATTGGGTTGTGTTCTATTAAGAAGCTCTAAGATTGACCTCATGTGAATGTTAGGTGTGTAATTAAGGCTACACATAACATTCAGTCATCCAACAACATACAAAAACTGCATTGTAAAAGATTATTCAAAACAAGAACGAAAATAAAAGAGCATTACTCATGGGAGGTTCTTTTATCTTAATTGAATATACTTTTGACAATCCAATCATTATCAATACGTTATATATTTATATTCCATAATCACAAATTAGCCTGTGTTTCATAGAATAATTCGTAAGTGTATTATGATAATGGCATTATTTTTTACATTTCACAATACACAAGAGGTAGACTTAATAATGAAAGAGCAAGACAACAAATAGAGTAAGTGTCTAGCTTTGCTTGTCTAATTATATACTGATGTGTGTATGAATATTGAACTGTAAAAATCTATGAATACACCCCATACCCCTCTTTCTACTTTAGATAGCCAAAAGGCATTAATAGCTATACTGGAAGAAATTGAGAAGCTTACTCCTTCACTAGCGGATGCCCATGCACCTATCACCTTGCGATCTCTTATCTGGGTAGCTTGTGAGACCATCAGTGGCTTTGCTTTGGCTCCGGATCAGTCATTAACTTGTTTGGTACGTAAACGATTACTTACAGTACTGGAAAATGCACAGATTTTGATGGGAGAACATACAGTTTCTCAGGAGAAATCAGTAGATAATTTGATAAGAATCAGTGCAGCAGTATATCTATGGATAGATATGTATCGCCGGACAATCTAAGACTTTTCAAGACTTGACTATAAATGAAAGCAAAGTTTATATAGTACATAGCCCAAAAGTTAAACTCAATGACTTATGTATCGTTTAGAGAATTCTATTTTTCTTTGACAACAAACCAAACATTATCAATCTTTTGTCTTTCAAATCCATTATCCAGATAAATTTCTTTAACCCAGGAAGCAAAGTCCAATGAAGTACGTTTACGTTTCATTGCATTTTGATGCATCTCAATCAATTCTGTTTCTGAATATGTTACAATTTCAGATGATGGGGTAGGGGAGGAGGGGGTTTTAGTCTTTTTCAAAAATTCAGTTTTGAATTTACGATCTTCAATCCACCGAATTAACTGCCCACCCGGAGAGGCTATCTTGTCTTTATCCTTTGAGGTAGTTAGTTTATGTAATAAGAACCATACAAATGCCTCAGAGGCTTCAAAACCATCTGTATCCATACATAAAGCATCTGAAATACGGCGTATACCTTTACTGTCAAGTGGCATTCCCTCCAAAGCTTCAATAAGTTTTGCAGAAATTCGTAAAGGCTCAAGTGGCAAAACAGTTACCGAACCACTTCGACGGATAAATGTCCACGCTAAAGTCTTATTTCCCTGTTTGACAGGGTCACCAAATTCAAAAGCACAATCTGTTTTATCAATCTCAGGCTTAACAACTTTTTCAAGAATATGACGCTTAATATCTTTAGGATTGGGATAAGACTTGATATCCTTAAGCAAACAATTACGACATTCTTCAACCGTAATCTGGATCTTAACTGTCTCTGAAACGGTACTGGTTTTTGCCATACGTGATTCTTCGTAGCGAAATCGTGCACGAAGCATCCAATAAAAACGTACAGTACGTTCATCTTTAAACATTTTGAGTGTAGCTAAATCTGCAGGGGTATAATTATCAATCAGATTAAGTAGATATTCTTTTACATCGGGGTGAAATTGGCATAGAAGAAATCCCGTACCACTATCATGGTCACACTTATCAACAATAGAACGAAGACGGAATCGCTTCCTGTTTGGGTTCATGGGATCAACAGGTGCAATATCAATCACCTGTGATTTTAAAGCAACAGCAGCTTTTTTCAAATGTTCATAACTATCACCATCCTTACGTGGTAAAATTTCAGAAAGTGGTATGCGCCATAAAGGAAATTCAGTATCTGTCCGGTTAATGCGCTCAAGCATCGAAATAAAGATTTTGCTTTCTACACTCCCCATGGCAAAAGGAGCAAAAATGAGATTATTATGCTGGCGAACCTCCTTGGGTTTGGCAGAAAAAATTTCTAACTGCTGTTCCATGGAGCTAAAGTAAAGAAATACTAGGAAAAATAAAAACAAAAAATTCCCAGTACTCTTTTTTTTGCAGAAATTGTTTAAATCTTACAACATCTGCTATCTCTAATTCGAATGAAAAGATGTAATCTTTTATATGCCTATAGTTTACTCAAAAAGTTTCCAGTAGAGCCAATGTAGTTGATTTGATCAACATCGGGGTTCATGTTTTATTCATTCCAAGCAACTACTTTATATAAATTCTAAGTAATGATTTTCATATAGAGATAAATACTAGTAGACAAATTATAAAAAGGGTAAAAAAATAGAGTCAAAAAGGAGAAATTTGCAGTGACCAAACAAACAAAAAACTCCAGATGACTCTATTATCCAAACTTAGTCGATTGAAAGGGAAATACCCAAAATCTACTCTAAAAAATGTAGAATTGCTCTTAAGTGGCATTCTTTCCGCTCGTAGTGTAAGCTTGTATAAAATCAAAGATGAACTTTCTCTACTGACTGCAAAAACAGATGTATCGCGTCATACCCATTATAAACGCTTGCTTCGCATTTTTGAGCGCTATGGATCTACTCGCTTATTTATCGATTTGCTTGTGTGGGCATTAAGTCTGGTAAAGGGAAAAGTCGAGCATTTTTTTTGGATTCTACTGAATGGAAGATTGGTCAATATCCCTTACATGTGTTGGTCTTAGCCGTTGAGGTAAAAGGAGTAGCCGTTCCAGTTTACTTTCGCATCTATACCCACAAAGGTGTACTTAGTGAGAAAGAACGCATCAATTTCATGCGTAAAAGCCTGGCTATCATTGATATGAAAGGCAAGCTATTAGTGGCTGATCGGGAATTTATTGGCAAGGACTGGTTTGATTTTCTGAGTAAAAACCAGATTGACTTTGTGATTCGCTTACGAAAAGGGATCTACCAGAACTGGATTGATTTACAGGGAGAGTCCTATGAAAAATTAGAAAAAAAAGCGCTCAAGAAAGGCTATGCACATAAGCTGTTTACCTTAAGGGAGCACTCCTATCGATTAGAAATTTATCGCAATCAAAGCAGGAATTCTAGTAGGAATCAGAGTGAAAAAGAGTCACTTGTCTATTGGCTAACCAATACATTACGAAAGAAACGAGTGGGAAAACAGTATTATCGCAAGCGATGGAAAATCGAATATTGTTTCAAACATTTATGGCTTCCGCATATGGCGAAGACCAACGGATTCAATCTGGAACAAGTCGCCTTTCAGGATACAAACAAAATTCGGTTACTGATTGCGTTTGTAATTGTGGTCTATATTTTAGCTATTCAACAAGGTATTTTACAACAGAAAAAGGAGACCGTTCGTCAGATTCGCTATTCCAATGGAACTACCTATCGGGCTGTGTCTATCTTTCGAGATGGATTATATCGACTCAAGGAGAAGGTCGGATCAGTAGGTGTTTTCAGAACCTATTTAGAACAGATTACTCCTAAAAAATCCAACCTAATCAAAATTGTCTAGTACTATAATAGAGATATTCACTTAAGCTATTTAATGATATAACTATATACAACAAATATGGTTTGTCAAAGTTTATCGTTCGTAAGATTTCCCAACAAGCCTTAGTAAGTAAAAGCTTCTTTTATTTTTTCTTTGATGAAGATACTGGCTAGTTGTTTTTTGGAGTTTGGTCACGACAAAATTCAACTTTTTTCAATGCCTTTTTTTGTTTCCAGATATTTTAAGACAGCTTCTTATTATAAAATTTTAGATAGTATGCTTGTCTACTTGTCTTCTACTGGGAGAGAATCCACGAAACAATAAAGCTTTTAGGTTAAAGAGATGGAAAAAGAACAAAACCATCGTGTATTTTCTCCCAGTATTTCGTGGTTTTCCTCCTAGTTCGTGGAATTTATCCCAGTCTAATAAATCAACTCGTGGTTTTTCTCCTAGTTAAACGTGTATTTTCTCCTAGTATATATAAGCAGGTCGTGGTTTTTCTCCTATTTCTTCGTGGTTTTTCTCCTAGAACAACACGGTAAGTAATTAATTATCAGTTAGTTAACCGGTCTTAATTAGATAAAATAGAAAAAAACTAGACTAACTTAGTTTTAACAAAAAGGTTATTTGGACAAAAAAGAATATCAACTGGGAGAAAAACCACGAAGTCATATTTAAATTTGAAGAAAAAATCTAACTAGGTTTAGAATCCCCCCTTTTTGCGAGCGTCCCCCCTTATGCCTATAAATAGAAAATAGGTGAATAAATAAGTTGAGAGAGGTATTATATATATTGTAACCTTCTTGAAATGAGTAAATTAGAATCTACTTAAAAGAAAAGGAGTTTTAGATCAACAAAAAAGTCGTTAATCCACTTAGTAAAATGATATTGTAAAATAAGCTACTGGGAGAGATTCCACGAACAGAAAAAATTTGTATAAGTGAAAAAAAGGTATAAAACTGCTTCAGTAAAGAAATATTATACAAAATTGCCTGATTTAACATTTTGATTACTAGTTGGTTATATTGTCACTCTGTTCTGAGATTGTTTACCCTTCATTCGTATTAATGCTATAATTGCTCTTAATATGAGCCATTTATTCGTGTATTTTCTCCTAGTAGGCTCGTGGTTTTTCTCCCAGTTGTTCTAGCTATTAATTATTAGTAATATAAATCAGAATATGCAAACTGGTTGGAATATTTTTTTTACTTTAATTATGAAATTAATTATAGATCTTAAAGTCTACAGACTCTTTTTTCTATGTTCTTCAACTTGTTTTATTACCGAATAAAGGTTCGTGGTTTTTCTCCTAGTATCAATTCGAATTATCATTCTCAATTAAATATAGCGTAGAAGGCTATATACTACCTTACGATAGTTTTATATTGATTTATCAACTCTATTAGCAGATCTATATCCATTAATATACTAGGAGAAAAACCACGAACCTACTAGGAGAAAATACACGAAGATAGCAAATTTCACAAAATTTTGAATATGAGTCAAAAGTAATTCACCAATTAAGTTACCTTGAGTAGGTATGAATTATTATGACTCACGTTTCTACAATATTTACTATAGCTACAATATTTACTATAGCTAGAAGTTATAATAAATCTTTATAAAAGGATTTATTATAAGTATTTTATATATATGAAAATATATTATATTATATAAGTTATTGATTTACAGTAATTAAAAATTATGTGTAATAAATAATACTATTTAATAATTACCAATCTGCACCGCAGGATAGATAAATGAGTTTATCTACTCAATGTCAATATTTTGTGTCTGGCGATCTATAGACTGCAATCAGTGGTTTGGTAAATCTGAAACAAAGTCTTAACAGTGTAACCTGACAAACTAAGTACTGATTATAGATTGGAGCAGCTAAGTCAGCATAAGGGTCGTAACAGCAGGAGCTTGACTATCTTACCAAACAATTTAGCCAAAACGGATCCAAAACAAATTAAGAAAACAATAGGGTAGGGGAGAGGTGTTGGCTCTATGTCACATTAACACTATACACAAAACATGAGAGTCAGCCAGGATATAGTCAGTTGGCCTGCAAAGAGCTTTTTTACTGTAAGGCAAGCTTTCTAGGAGAATAAATCAGAAAAGCGGTAGGTAGAATCAAAAAATCATTATGAATTTATACTAAATGAGCTTTGGCGTGTGCCTTGTCAGAGGTTTATAGCCAAATTTTGGATGAGTATAACGTCAGTAATAAAGTATAGCTTCCGGCTTTATGTGCGTTAGTAATGATGTCAGTAGTAAATACACTGGGAGAGATTACACGTTAGAGACCTTTGGAAGGTGACCTGAAAGGCCTTTTCTGTCTATTCACATTGTCCCTTAGGGATGTAGAAATCATAGTATTAAGAAACTGGTATGAGTAAGCCTGATCCACAAGTTTTACTCTACAGCAGTTTAGTCTTCTTTCTTTTTCCGCGTGCCTCTGGCAGCTCCTCTTTTGGGTTGATAGCTTGTCAGTTGTATATGCTCATATTTTGAGCCATGAATGCGTTTGTATTCGCGAACTATGTGGTTAATGACCTCCTTTTCAAACTTACGATCAAACCAGGCAATTTGTTTGATGAAATAATCCAGGTCAGCATCCAGTTCAACGGTCAGGCGAACGGTATCGATCTGATGCTGATCGCCTACCGAATGATTTTTATCCTGTTTGTTATCCTGGATTGCCAGAATTTTTTCAATAGGAGTGAGGGATTGATCAGTCTGATTGGAGATATTTTGCTTTTTTGGCATAGTGCAGAGTTTAGTAGGCCAAATATGTGAAATAAAGTTAAAAAACAAAAGAAAACGAATACATTTAATATGCTAAATATTTCTCCCGTGAGATGGCAACAAAAGGGGAAAAAAAGGAAAACGGGAGAAATTGATAATGAAAGTGGGAGGCATATTTGCTGTTAAATATGCTTATTAATAAAAAAGCCATTGATTTTCACAATGAACAGGTTTACAATCGGAATGGTAAGCATATGCAAGTGATTTTAATCTGGGCAAAGATTCCAATAATACAGAAGATTATACTCGAAAAAACAACACAATAAGAGCAAAGCTGCAGTGAACGGAGTTGAGTAACCAAAGATGATCAACCAACAATGATCTATAGAAGAAAAATATCTGAGCTATACACGAAACCGGGTTAAGTTTTCACGTTCGATCTTTGTAACCTTAAAAAAAGGTATATGGTGAAAAACATGGTAAAAAATCAATTGGGACAAAAAGGTCCATTCGTATCTAAACTTGGCTTAGGTTGTATGCGTATGTCTTCTATCTGGGGTGGCCCCACACCGGATCAGACCGAAAGTATTGCGACTATCCATAAAGCATTGACTATGGTATTACATTTTTAAACACAGGAGATTTTTATGGAGCAGGTCATAATGAACTACTGGTAGGCAAAGTCATTAAAGGAAGACGGGATCAGGCCTTTATCAGCGTAAAATTCGGAGCTATCTTTCATAAAGGTCACTGGTCAGATGAAAGCTCCCCTTGCAGAAAACGATTACCGCCAGAACTTCTCCCGTTTTCAAGGTGAAAACCTGATTGATAACCTGAAAAAAGTGGAGGTTTTAAAACAAATATCCCATACCAAAGGTAGTACACTGGCACAGCTTGCAATTGCCTGAGTCAATCAGCAATCAGATACGATTATGCCTTTAGTAAGTATGAGTCGCGCCTTGTGGAGAATATAGCAGCGATGGATATTGTATTTACTCAAGAGGAAATAAATACGTTAAACACCACTTTTGCCAAAGGTGCTATCCTTGGCAGTACGTATTTGCACAGATAAACGATTAACACAGATAAATAAATGATTAACACCTATAAATCTCTGATTCAGCACAAGTAAATGAACAATCCAGTAGAAAGTAGTCCAGCAGAAATTCTTCCGGGCGTGATTTTCTATTCGTACCTGTCTCCAGAGCGCAAAGAGCAGGTATATCTATGGAATCATCCTACCTGGATATTAGAGGTTTCAGGCCAGTTTATTATGGAAACCTGTGAACGAAATCTATTTAAGTTTTATAAATGTGATTATGTTAAGTGACATTTTTAAAGAGTCAGGAACTATAGTAACCTCTCCTTTGGCTAAAGATTTAAAAAAATAGTGATCAAATAGTAATTTGGGAAGTCCAGGTAGTTGCTTTTTTGGGGTTTGACCACTACGTCGCCAGGCTTCTATCATCGATAGCTTTTAGCTTCTGAACTATTCTTGCATACCTTGGAAACATGCGCTTGCAAAGCTAGAACAACTTTTATCGTGTGCTTGGTTAGCCGCATACTGATCAGTCACAACGCCGTGCCCGGCCAGCGGTTATTCTTTCCTTGTGGCTAATTACTCTTGCGCTTATTACTAGCTATATATAGTTACCTATAGCTGGTTTGCTGTATTCAACTAAAAGAATGCAATGCTGATTGCATTCTTTATCATTGTTCTCTGTCCGTAGTGGTCTTTACCTGCAGTTTTCCTGACTGACAATTTTAATCTATTTAAACTTATATCCTTTACATTCTTATGTTATCACAATTGGTTTACGTTTCCACGCGAAAAAATAATTGTACCACTGCCGAGATTGAAAAAATAGTGGCCTCATGCCAGCAAAACAATGCTCCCCTGGACATAACCGGGGTACTGCTCTATTCGGAAACAAACTTTATTCAGTATCTGGAAGGGGATGCAAAGACGATTCTGAGCCTGTATGACCAGATCAAAACCGACCCGCGACACGAGCAAGTCCGTATGATCTGCTATGGACCTGTTTCCGAGCGGGCTTTCCCAAGCTGGCATATGGCTACAAAAGCCATTTCCCATAATGAGCTTGCCTTTAGGACCGATATCACCAGCCAGGACAAGCAGACCTTCAAACAATTGCTGACCGGGCAGGCTCAATCCGACTCGCGGGCACTGATGCTGCTTAAAAAGTTTTTCGAACCGGCTACCCAGCCTGTTAAGGCCTGATTTCCAATGCAGAATCGCTGTCGGAAACTATTCCGGGCAGCGATTCTCACCTCGTCCTTTAAGGACACGGATACGGGGTCAATAAAAACGCAACCAATCCACCCATTCTGCCATGTATCCTTAGCCATCTGCTGGCAAGAACCAATTCCAAAAGAGAGTCTTTGTGACGGATTGATTGAACAATTATCAAATGCCACTACCATACTATTCTCGTATTATATGCTTACGAAAGAATAATTTTTTTGTGTGAGACCAATTGAAAAAACATAGTCGGTCTATTGAGGTATTTTTTGCGGAAATACAACCACTACCGTACGTATTGAACGGTATGCCTGATAAGAAGCGGTTAACAGGACAATACAAAACGATTACCAGCAGGCTTGTATCAATCCCCATTACCACAAAAAGAACATGATCTCGAAAAAGAACTCTTTGCTAGAGTGATTTTAACCAAGGTATCAAGCTTTCTAGCTTTCTAAATGACCTATAGACCAAAATTGAGATTACACACCAAAAAAAGCAGATTCAGGGATACTCGTTTGGCCAAGGTATCGGACTTGAAGCCAATTCAAAAATAAAGGAATGATTTTTTTCGAATATCAGAAAATGGTTGTTCGAATTTAATGCTATTGTCTCCATGCGATTCATCAACATATCTCCATTGACTAACTTACTGATACGGGCTTTTTCCTGGGAATCCGGCGGTTTAGCTCTACACAAACATATAAAAACGGTAATAGAAGCATGATTATGATAAAAAACATGATTATAGATTGAAGGAACGCAATCTGTTGTATGACGAGTTGGTTTGACTGACTATTGATACGTTAGTGTACAATATGGATATGTTAGTGTACAATAAAGAATAGAATCGCCCCTTCCTTGTGAATTTTTAGTGTCCATTTGGCTAAGCACCAGGTTCAGGCAGTTTGTCAAACGAGTACAATCAATAACGGATACGCTGAATATAGTAATGTGTGAATAGCCAGACTTGAATTTTAAAGACAGGCTTGTATTACTTATCAATCCATGTGAACATATTACTGTATTGGAGTTGATCCTTATCATACATGTACCACTTTAAATGGATGTTTGACATGGCATGGGTTTAACAGGGACCCAATGATAACGGCTTCCTTACCCGTGTTTTGGTTGAAAGAAGGTATTGGAGGCGGTAATTTTACAAAGGTTATGGCTCAGAAAGATCAAAAACTTCGCATCACTTTTTTTATAGCTTACCTGACAGGCGCCTTGGTGCTTTTGCTAACCGGACTATTAGCTTACCAAAGCATGCAACTGCTTATTGATAAAAGTAAATGGGTCAACCATACCCATCAGGTCCTATTAACTACTGAAACTGTTTTATCGTTACTCAAAGATGCTGAAAGCGGGCAGAGAGGATACTCGTTAACGAAAGATAGTACCTATCTGGAAGCCTACTTCCAAGGGATTGATTCGGTGGAGTATTCCATCATCAGACTGGAAAGTCTTACAAGAGATAATCCTACCCAGCAGGCCAGGATTCCGGCTATTCGGCAAGCTGTTCAAAAAAAAATAGAGGTTACCGTGCAAGGAATTGAACTAACCAATACACACCCTGAAAAAATGAATGAGTTTTATCAATCCAAAGTGGGAAAACAAAGAATGGATCTGATCAAACGTTTGCTTTTTATCTTTGAACAGGAAGAACATCGATTGCTCGGTATACGAACCAGGGAGCTGGACCAATCAATTTTAAAAGCACAATACAGTATTTATTGGATTATTATATCCTAAGTACTCATTGTCTTGTTAACCTTTACGGTGATAAAATATCTGCTTCAGAAAAGAGAGGGATATGAAAGCCAGCTTACCCTCCTAAATGAGCAGCTTCAGCAGACCAATGACGAACTGGCTCATACCAATCAACAACTGGCTCACACCAATGAGGAACTACAAACTACCAATGAAGAACTACTTATTACCAATGAAAGATTACATTATTCCAATACTGAACTGGAACGCTTTGCTTATGTTGCCTCACATGACCTGCAGGAGCCACTTCGCAAGATTCAGGTTTTCGCTCATACGCTCAAAATCAAATACAGTGAGGCATTAGGTGAGGGTACCTCTCTTCTGGAACGGATGCAATCAGCCGCCAATCGCATGTCGACGCTGATAAAAGACCTGCTTACTTTATCCAGGTTAACTGCTTCTCAACAGCCACAGGGCCGGGTGGCTTTAGATCAAGTACTAAACCATGTCTTAACGCACCTCGAACTTCGGATCGAAGAAACTGCTGCCCAAATTCAGATTGATCCGTTACCTGTAATAACAGGCGATAGTTCACAACTTGAACAGTTGTTTCTCAACCTGTTGAGTAATTCATTAAAATTCTCCCATAAGGATATACCGCCTCATATTACTATTCACTACCAAAAGGTTACAAAAGAAGAGCTTCCGGTTTCCCTACGAATAGCACACAGCTCGCATTTCTATCACCTCATCGCAGTTTCAGATAATGGGATTGGTTTTGAAGCTGAGTATGCCGAGCGGATCTTCCAGGTATTCCAGCGCTTACACGGTAAAAACGAATATGAGGGGACTGGTATCGGACTTGCCATTTGCCAGAAAGTAGTTCTTAACCATCATGGTGCTATTATTGCTTCAAGCCAGAAGGGACAGGGAGCTACCTTTACGCTGTTTTTACCTGTAGAATGTCCTGTAGTAAAAGTGTGATTCTACACTATATTTTTATATGTGTGATCCTTCGATAGCGCTATATGCTGACTTATAAACTATACTCCTACTTTTCAACCAGATACGCTCAGGCTTTGTAAGTGGTAAGTTCCATAATGACAGGTTACATAATGACAGATTCCGATTCACTACTTGATTCCTACTTATAGTTAATCTCCTATGCTAATCTTCAATGCCGATCGGCTATACTAATCTAACCTTTTGATTCTTAAGTTACCTGCTAAGTATATTTAAGTATTAATACTTAGATAATGTAAACTAAAAAGTCAATGAAATTAATACAAAGTCTTTCTGAGCCTGTATTTAGATTAAAAGATATTTACGGAAGAATGATAGATCTGGAAGAGTATAAGGATAAAAAAGTATTTATTGGCTTTTTCCGACATGCCGGATGTCCGTTTTGTAATATTAGAGTTCATAAACTGTTGAAAGTAAGAGAAGAATTGCTCGAAAAATGTCTTGAAATGATTTTTTTCTTTGAATCGCCAGAAAATATCTTGTTACAAAGTATTTTCCACAAAGAAATCTCCCCAATCCCTTTGATTTCTGACCCTGAAAAAAGATGGTACAGTGCCTATGGACTCGAGCCTTCCACCTATAAAGCAACCATGAGTCATATTTCTTCTTTTGTACAAACAGCTTTTAAAGCCTCTTCTCTGGGTGTGCCATTACATGCGATGGCTGAAGGAGGGGCTTTTAATACAATGCCTGCTGAATTCCTTTTATCTGAAGGCCTCATTATTGAGCAGGTTCATTATTCTGAGCGTTTGAACGATCGAATGAGTGTTGAGAAGATAAGAGCTTTTGTTGAAAAAAACTAGTATCGCCAGGTCTTGCCTCTGTATAAAATATCCTCCCTCTGTATAGAATATCCTCCCATTCATCCTAGGCACACAGCACAGAAGATACATTGCTAGAAGATATGTTAATAGATGGAACTTATCCTTATTTTTATTCGTAAAATACTATCTTACTTATTTATCTATTAGTAAACAAAGTATAGTAATTCTGTTTCTTTGCAGACCTGTTTATCAAAAGATTTGAACAAGTTATAGTTTTATTGGTTGAATGCTAAGTGAATGGCTATCAGTATGGGGTAAACATACTGGTAAAATGGATAAGGCAGCATGATAAGATAGTATGATAGGGCAACAAACAGGCAGGGAAGTTTAGCAATAAAGAGCACGATTTTTTATTATTGCCCGGTTTATTTCTTCAGAACAGGGTTGCCGGATGCTTTAATAGTATCTTATCCTATTCTTATCTGAATTATGGTCTGAGATCTGTGGTCTGAGATCAAACTGCATTCAAGGAAACCTTATTCTACCATTTTATAACTACATGTGATGAACAAAGATAAAATGATCGAAGATAAGATGATGTATTCCGAGTACCAAAACGAATTATTAATTTCACAGCTTTTTGATAATCAGCCTGATTCAGTAGTCTGGTTTATACCTGTTTTTTCGGGGTTGAATGGAAATAAGCAGGATCAGCCTGGTATGCTTTCTACTTCTTCCCATGCGGACCTAAATAGCACTCAGAATAGTGATCCGCAACCTAAGCCTTTTCCTAATCAGACTGTTCACCAGTTCAACATATCCATTGACAGCACAGACTCAGCTGGTGTAACAAATATACTTGTAGGAAACGATTTACGTATAATAACTGATTTTCAGGTAGCCTATTGCAATGCTGCCGCCTGTCGCATTCTGAATGCAAACAGGGAGCAGGTATTGCATTCTTCTGTATTGGAAACACCATTAATGGACACCGTTTCCCGAAGTCGTATTTTTGAACAGTGTTTGCAAGTATGGAATAGTGGAGAGCATAGTGAGTTTACCTATCACAGTCCTTTGTTGGACCGGCATTTTAATGTACAGCGAAGTAAGGTTAATAATGGCGTTTTAAGCATTACCCGTGACCGTACCGAACTGGTAAAAGCTCAGATGGAAAAAGAACAGCAGGCAGAGCTTTTGAATAATCTGATGGCACATTCTCCTTATGGAGCTGCTCTTTATGAATCAGTCCGGGATACAAAAGGAGAAATAGTTGATTTTAGAATGAAGATCGGTAATGCTCCGAAATTACAGGGTTTACATTAGAAGAACTTTATACCTATTCAGTCAGAGAATTAATTGAATTGCGTCAGGGTACTTCTCATTTTTTTGACATTTGCTGTCAGGTTGTCGAGCAGGGAAAAAACCAATACCTGGAATATTATTCTATCCATCTGAAAAAGTGGATAGCCTATTCTTTTGTTAAATTTGCAGATGGATATCTACTCAATTATATTGACATTTCCCAAACCAAGTTACAAGAGCAAATCAACCAGCAGCAGACTCTGTTGCTCGATAGTATATTGGATGCCTCTCAAAATGGCATCTTTGCCTATCATGCCGTAAAGAATACTGAAGGTGAAGTGGTTGACTTTGAAATTATCAAAGTTAATAAATCCTTTAGCCGTATATTAGGTATCAGTCAGCAAGCAGCAGAAGGCAAAAAATACTCAACAGTTTTTCCTGGTATTCTTGATTCAGAACTCTTCCAGATTAACTGCCAGGTGCTTGAAAGTGGTAAAGCTGCCCAAACGGAATTTTACTACAAAAGAGACGCTTTTCAGGGATGGTTTCATCTTTCCATTGCTCCGTTAGGCGAAAACGGGTTGGTTCAGACTTTTATTGATATTACCGAAAGCAGGCGTGACAAGCTCTCACTTGAAGCCTCAGCCGTTCAGTTGCAAACTGTCATTGATAGCACCCAAACCGGCATCTTTCTAGCCAAGCCGGTTTGGAGTCAGGAAGGAAATATTGAGATGGGAACAAATCAGGCAGGCACTATTATTGATTTCCGTTTTAAAACTGTCAATAAAGCACTTGCCAGCTATGCCTCCAGTCATATAAACCAACTTATAGGCAGGCTTCATGGAGAATGTTTTCCAGTGTATTTTAGCAATGGTGTATTTGAAAAGTATTGTCAGGTATGGCATACCGGAGAACCGATCCGTTTTGAACAGAATTATCTGACCGAAGAGTTCGATGTTTGGATGGATGTATCGACCAGGAAGCTCGATGAGGATTTGCTCGTTACCTTTCATGACTTTACTTCTGTCAAAAAGCTGCAGCAACAGCAGGAACACTTGCTAACGGATTTGAAAAATTCCAACGAAGATCTCTTGGAAGCCAATCAATTGCTGGCTCGTTCCAATAAAAATCTGGAGCAGTTTGCAGCGATTGCCAGCCATGATCTGCAAGAGCCCCTTCGAAAGGTGCAATCCTTTGGCAATCTGCTGCAAAGCCAGTATGGTGCTCAGTTAGGCGAAGGCATTCAATTCCTGCAACGCATGCAATCGGCAGCTAACCGGATGTCGATTCTGATCAGAGATCTACTTACCTTCTCAAAAATCTCGACTCAAAAAGACAGTTTCGAACCTGTTTCCTTAAATCAGGTGATCAATTCAGTTCTTGTTGAGCTGGAACTACGCATGGAAGAAACCAAAGCCCGTATTCTGGTGGACTCTTTACCCGTTATTGAGGGGGATGCTTCCCAGTTAGCACAATTGTTTCAGAATCTGCTTTCGAATGCACTCAAGTTTCACAACCCAAATGTAGCCCCTTTCATAGAAGTGAAGTATCAGCTGATTTCGGCTTCGAACTTACCTATTTTAGGTAGAATAAACCGCCATGGCAAACAAAACCCTCAACACTATCACCGGATTGAGGTGTCTGACAATGGAATTGGATTTGAGCCTGAGTATGCCGAACGGATCTTTCAGATGTTTCAGCGCTTACACAGTAAACAGGATTACAGCGGAACAGGAATTGGATTAGCTATCTGTGAGAAAGTAGTCACTAATCATGGCGGAACAATCATGGCAAGTAGTGAAGTAGGTAAGGGGGCTACATTTACTCTCTTTCTTCCCGCTTTCTAGCTTGTTTCCACATACTAACCTTTCCTTTTAGCTACCCAGGCCTCTTTAAATCTGCAAGTATTGACAAATTATTCTCCTGTTTTATGCAGACAGAAGACTGCATACTTTTACAAGTCTTATACTACCTATTAAATTTTTAAAATCCTTTATGAATTTAAATACAAACATGATTTATCCCGAATTTATGTCACCAAATTCAAGAGTGTTAATCAAATGTAGGATGTAGAGGAGTTGAAAAAGAAAGGCTAAGGCCATTCGGATTCGATATAGTGGTACAACTACCTATTTGTACCGCTTTCCTGTTCTGTGGGCTCCCCAACGCAATAATTGCTTTTAGATTAGCCTCCCTAAGCTTGCCCAAAGCTAAAATGCACACCTGAATTTGTTTGGAATATTCAATCTGCATGCCCTTACCCGGTAGCAGCAGTTTGGCTGATCGGAAGAAAAGTTGAAGTAGTTCAACGTAATTTATTAATTTATTTCATTTTTTGCCGCATGCTCCTGCCGTAGCTTTGCTAAGTCAACCTTCAATGTTGCATTTATAAACGAAGGTATTTTATTAAAAAACAACTCAAATACTAATAGTATGGAAAAGCATACGGCAGAAGCAAATAGCAAATCCACTCCCGAAGGGAGAGACTTGAGGATTCTGAATAGAACGCACGAACAGCCATTTGCTGAAAAAAAATACCTTGAGATTAATGGTTATCGAATGGCTTACATTGATGAGGGAAAAGGAGATCCCATCGTTTTTCAACATGGTAATCCAACCTCGTCCTATCTGTGGCGCAATATCCTGCCGCATGTAGATGGCCTTGGTCGATTAATTGCAGTTGACCTCATCGGTACTGGTGACTCCGACAAATTAAGTCCTTCGCTAGGAGAGCATCGGTACAATTTTGCTACCCAGAAAAAATTTCTGTTTGCTCTTTGGGAAGAGTTAGGTCTTGACCGCAACGTGATTCTGGTGCTTCATGACATAGGTTCTCAGCTTGGATTTCACTGGGCTCATCAGAATAAGCAACGGGTGCAGGGTATTGCCTACATGGAATCCATTGTAATGCCACTGCAAGCTTCGGATTTTTCGGAGCAGACTCTAGAGGCGTTCCACAATTTTACTCCCGACAAAGTTTTATGGGAGAACTTTATAGTGGAGCATTTCCTTTTCAGTGAAAGAAAATTTACTGCCATTGAGCATGCCTATTACGAAAAGCCGTTTCTAATTCCTGGGGAAGACCGCAGGGTACAGTTGGGTTCAGACATTCCTATGAATGGTAAGCCAGAATATACACAAGAAATTGTAGCTGATTATTCTGCCTGGCTGGCTAAGTCTACTATTGCTAAGCTCTACATTCAGGCAGAGCCAGGACTGTTCGGTCGCGGGCGGCTTGACGAGTTTTCAAGTAAGTGGCCAAATCAGCAACACCTAAAAGTTTCCGGGGGGCATTTCATCCAGGAAACCACCCCTGATGTGATTGGCAAAGCACTGGCCAGCTTTGTTCGCAGCTTGAGAGAATAGATGTTTGCTGAGTCTGGGGAAGACGTGTATTGCATAGCTGTATCGCAGTCATTTTAGGGGTAAGCTTGAGCGGTAGTACTGAAAAAGTTAATTTTGATCGTGGAGTTTTGCCTGATTTTAAGACAATCTGGGCCGAGGTATTTTCTATTAGTAGCGACTGCGTAGTCGCTACTAATAGAAACACTAATTATGCACCTTGCTTTTAACTCAGCCCTTTTTAAGTTTCTTGTTGCGGATTTTGCTTAAGAACTCGGTAGTAAATCCTAAGTAAGACGCAATGGCATACTGTGGAATGCGGTTTAACAAGGCCGGATAGCGCATAGCAAAGTCTTCATAGCGTTGCTCGGCCGATTGACTGATATTCGATAGTACCCGTTTCTGAATAGTGGCCACCTCGCACCGAGCTGTAATTCTGAAAAAGCGCTCGAATTTAGGTATGTTAGCGAGCAGTAACTGCTCACTTTGGTAGCTCAGTTGGATAATGACGGAGTTTTCCAGGGCTTGCACAAAAAAGGTGGCAGGCTCCTGAAAAATGTAGCTGTTGCAGTCATTAATCCACCACCCTTCGATTGCCAGCGCAATGGTATGTTCAATGCCTTTGTTATCCACTAGGTAGGACCGCAGGGCTCCCTCTCTGACATAATTCATATGCTGGCAAACAAAGTTTGGTTGCACGATGAACTGCCGCTTCTTTACTTTGGTAAGAACTAACAGTGAGAGAAAATAGGCTTCTTCTTCTTTGGTGAGTTCGATAAAAGTTTTGATATAATCAAGTAATGGCTGGAAATCACTCATGTGTGGATGCAGGAAATTTTGAAAGGCTGCTTTAACGTAGCTTCAAGTTAATAGAAGCCTTTAACGAAAAAAAACAAAATAACCATTTTGACAAACGAACATTGTATTAATGAGTCGAAAAATTACCCTCTAAAGTTTACTAAAACCGAAGAAGGTTCCATTATTCAAGTTCTCATACACAATAAGGATGTATGAAAAAAGGTTACTGATTATAAACCATAATCAGTAACCTTATCTATCTAAATTGGCTTATTAACAAGGTTCTACCATGGACATTTCAACTGGGGATATTCAAACGGATACGCCCAGTTGTATTACAACTCTGTTTTATCAAACTACTGATATATTTTGAATATATAAAAAAAAATGAAATGTATGTGCTAAAAAAATAGCAGAAGGTCATTAATTGCGCGAAAGCTTAGTTATTTGGATTTCCTCTTTTTCACTTTTTGGAAGATAGGCTTCTGCCCCGGTTTTAAAGCAGTCTTTTTCCTGTATGGCCAGCTCCAACACCTCTATCTTATCAATATCAAATGAATTGAGCAATCTTTTGAGCTGAGTTTTGGGCTGTCCCTGAAAGATTTTAACATTGTTAATGTTATCGCTTAAACGCATTTCATTATCACGGTAATTATAGTAGGTAAGATACCGTCCATTCACTTTGAAAAAATAGGTATACCTATTCATGGCTTTGTTTTTATAGTTTTAGTTTGTTTATTTATTGTTATAGTATTTTATGAATTAGTGATCCGCAAGTTGTTTTTTATCTTGCTTTTACCTTGGCTGTTTTATGTCAGACAATCGCCCAAAATAGTAAGCTTGTTACAAATTCTATTAGGTAGATAGTCAAATCACTGTAGATTACATACTCTATACATTAACACTTTTTGAGTGCTTCTGGTTTTACAAAATATTCTTTTTTAGTGAATCTATTCTAACCAATCTATCGGATCAAAACCTATCTTCAGGTCCCTGGTCAGGCCTTTTCCAATTGTTTTTCTTCATCAGTACACGTTGACAGTTCTTTAGCTTAAGTTTATCAAGTATAGGTTCATCATCTAAGCAAGTGTAAGCAAAGCAACACTTTTGGTAGTATGGCATTCAGGATCTGAGCCAAAGTGGAAGAGGCAGAGCTAGTAGGTACAAATCACATATAACGGATTTGTACCTACTGACTATTCATCTAGTGACTGGTCGAAGTTAAGTATATGAAAATATTCTTTTTGGTACAGGTACAGGGTAGATGAGCTCAAACTGGTAGATGAGATCAAACTGGTAGATGAGATCAAACTGAACCTTGTTGTATGTGTAAATGAGCTGGTTGTCTAACCTTAATTAATCGTGTGGTATTGTGCTATGGATTCGGCCTGTAATAAAGCAACCAATGCTATTCATACTTCATTGGGAAGGAACTGTATCTGGAAGCAACTGTAAGATTTTCTAAAATCAAGATAGTAACGGATTAGACTCAAAAAGAGCTGACCCTTACCGAATACTATTCCTATGATACTATTTCTACAAAACCAGATTCTGTTTACCAGCTCATAGCTAAAGGTATTACCTTATGAATCTTCATTGGGTAGACAACTTAATCTGTTGATCTAATTACATTCATTATTCCATTTCGGATCCAACGGGTCCCATAAATTTTTAGACCCTTGGAGGATGACAATTCTGTATATGTGATGGCAATCCTGTCTGTAATTGGATTGAATAGCAGATTGTCTCTTAACGATTCGCACGTTTATCTATTCACACTGATCCAGTTATCGGCCTCGCTTTCTACTTCTTCAGCTGATACTGCCACCACTGTATAGAAAAACAAACCTTCTGCGGAATTTTTATCCATAAAATGAGTTTGGGAAAGGGGAAGCACGGCCAGCTTTTCGGGTTTACCACCTGATTGCTGTCGATAAACTGCATACTGGGCAGTTGCCCCGGCCGGCATAGCTGACCAGGAAAGCTGTACATTGTTATCAGGCTGGGCAAGAACGCGCAGTCCAACAGGCTGCAGGGGCTTTTTTGTTTCCAATGCCAAACGGACCGGAGCACTCCGCACATAATCGGATTCACGGCCAGTGACCAGTTCTACCTGATATTCATAGACTTTACCGGTTTGAAGTGTTTTATCCTCCCATTGGTTTTGAATAACTGGCAATGCCTGTGCATTGAGCTTTTGCCAGCTTCCGTTGCTTTCTCGCTGATTGCTTTCTCTCCGATACAGATTGTAGCCCGTTACGCCACTTTCATTGGGATTGGCCCAGTATACGAGCGCTGTCTTATCAAAGTACTTAGCTTTAACACTTATCGGAGCTTTCAGTTTTGTTTGCCCATTGATAATGACATTGGTCATGGCCGAAAGCGGACTTTGGTTGTAAGAGGTGTTAATGGTACGAACGGCATAATAATACTGAGTGGATTGTGCAGTAACGGGCAGATGATCTATATATTCAGTCAGATCCGTAGTGTTCAAATTGGGAGTGTAAGGAATTTCGGGGGAGACCTGTTTTAGGTCTTGTAGCGTTTTGCCACGAAACACAGCAAAACCACGGGTTTCGGCATCGGCCTTATGCCAGCTTAGCTTTACCTGATGATTTTCTACACTAGCTTGCAGACCATGCGGCGGCAGCGGAATCCGTTTGGGATTGGTTTTCAGAATGCCATGCACCCGCGGACTGGCTGGTGCTTGTCCGTATACACCATTGACCACAAGCGTGTACCAGTAGCCCTCTACCGGTTTGACATTGGCATCAACAAATGTGGTGTCACTGGCTGAAACAGAACCAACAAAATGGTAGGTAGGTTGGTCGTAGTCCTGGCTACGGTAGATATTAATTACCTGCACTTTATCAGGGTTTTTTACTTGCCAGGAAAGCTCAATGGCGTTTTTCTCAATCCGGCTAGTGGCATTAATCTCATACACGGTTGGCGTCATGTTGCTGGTCAGGTTTAGTATTCGAACCGTGTCTGATGGTATGCCCGGATTGCCGTACATATCCAGTGGAACAGCCACATACTGATAAACCAGTTGCCTGCGTACTGACGGGTCTTCTATTGAAAGCACCACACTGTCTTTGACCTGACGGAAGTAAGCCACTTCACCTATCGGCTCAAAATTAGTTTGCATGTATACCTGCCGGTAAATAGCCAGGCCGGCGGGGGTGGGCCTGCCACGCCCCACCAGATACTGCAAGCTAATGGACTGCTCAAAAGGTTCGGCACGTAAAGTGCGCAGCTGGTAATCAACCGGCTTTTTTTGCGGGTAGGACACTGCTGTAGTTCTGCCTTCTTTGCTGGTAGCCCGCTCCCCAACAGGTTTCACCCGGTATTGATATACTATGCCCGCCCGAGCCGAAGTATCGTAATGCACCAGCCCCAGGGCCTGCAATACCAGTAGATTTTGTCCGTAAATGCCTAGCGAATCCATCGTTCTGGCCCGTCTGGCTACTTGCCACAGGTAGCCGCCATTGAGTGGCTCCCTAAAGTTATATACCCGATTGAGCGCACCTACCCGCATTAGTTTCTGAAAAAAAGCAACCGAATCGGTTTCAGTTTGGGTAATAGCCAGGGGCTTCCAGTTGGTACGACCCTCTTCGGTGCGTTCGATCTGGTAGCTAAAGCCACGCGGTACCTGGCTTCCACAGTAGATCACAATCCCATGTGGTGCAGCTGCCGCCATGGGGTTTTGGGCATACATATAGGTGCTTATCCATAAAAAAACAATAATGTGATAGAGAGTTTTCATGATCGTTTTGTACTAATTCAGATTGTACTAATTCAAAAGAATATTGTTTTTAGAAATACCCGGATCGAAAATCTTGGATCTTTTACAAGGTTAGAGCTTCTACTGGCTGCTTACTTCTTGTTTTGTATTAGCTCACAGTTTCCTGTCGCGTCTTTTTTCTCTAAGGCAAAATCCACTGAGGGCTTTCCGTTGGCTATTTCCATGATAGCATACACATTCACTGTCTTATCAAAGGAAAAAAGAGAGCCTTCACACGAAATACCTTCACTCAGTGAAGGAACCGGAATCTTTTGTACCAGTTTCCCCTCCAGGTTTATGGTTGACAATACACTGGCATTGAGCGCTCCCAGACCCTGGTCCAAATTGATCAAAGCAATCTTAGCCAATAAATTTACCTCACCCTTAAAATCAAGGGTAGTACAGGTGATCGAACTCATCTCCAGAAATCCCTTTCCAAATGCCCCCGCCATAAGTTGAAACTGGGGTTGGTCATCTAAAGCCGTGAAGTTGAGCAGTAACGAAGCATCGGCTCCTACCTGATAGCCGAACCGCACTGCTACCGGACCTAGCGCAAAACCGTTCTGGGAAGGCTTGATAATATCTTTTCGCCCGCATAAATAGATTCCTGCCAGATCAGTCGTAGGAGTACAAAAACCGCCTTTGTGGTAATTGAACTGCTCGGTTTTGGCAACTACATTTGCAGGGACTGCCCCATGCACTCCGATCAAGATACCTGCTTTCAATGGACTCAGAATGGGTACCGGTAAGGAAATATCCCCATTGACCATGACATAAAACCCGGGTTTTTCCAGCATCATCTCGGCGCTGCCTGTAAATCCGGCTGGTCCCAGTTTCAGATTCTTTACTTCAAGGGTTCCCATCATTCGTGGCTTTGTGTAGTCAAACACCAGATTCATATTGCCCAAAGGTGTTGTGATCGAGGTCAGCTTTACCGCTCCGCCTTCGCATTTGATATCCCCATACACAGTAAAAGGCAAGGGTTGATTTTGTATTTCTTGTAGCTTTCCTTGGGTACCTACTCCTATAAACCGAAGATAATCCCAGTCACTGGCCACAACCGATGCCTTTCCGGAACGGATTTCCAGATCCGGATTACCCGCCGATGCGATATTTTTTTCCTGCGTGATTTCAATAATTCCTTGGGCGTTTTTACGCAAAATGACTGGCAGGATTAAGCCTTCTTTTTCTTCACTGGCTGTTCCATGGATGCGTAGCGAGTCCGGCATGAGTTGCAGGGCACCAGTTGCTTTGAACACCACATTTCCTTTGCCCAGGTTAAAGGTTAGCTTCTCTTGATCGAGTTGCAGTTCGCGGGCGGGTTTGCTTCCAGAAGATTTAGAATACCGGAAAGCGCCTTCCATATCGCCTAATCGCGGAATGCCCATTTGATAGGTCCCCATGACGGTAAAATCAGTGGCCGAGGACATAAAGCCATTGGGCTGAAAGGGCAGAATATTATCTACCAGCACCTTGGGGGTGTTGGGCACCAGTTCAATCAGGCTGTTCGTCTGGTTACTGCTAATCAGGGTAATGGCCTGGAAGTTCAGGTTCTCTTTGCCAAAACCCAAAAGATCCCCTTTGATGGAAGCTACCGGCTCGGCTGATTTGGAAACAAACTTGAGCACATAGTGGGCTTTCAGGTCGGCTCCGGTTTTGGAGTCAATGCCAAATACAGTCTCAGTCTTTGCCGGGTCCAGAGTCAGCTCGACAGCACCGGCCACCTTCATGTGAGTAAAGTTAACTTTGTCAATAAAGAGTGTAGCCAAACTCTTATCATTCCGCAAACGGAAAGTCTGGAAATTGAGGTTGGCAAAGTTGGTCTTGAGCAGGTTATTTGTCAGTTTATTACTATAAAAACCACCCTCTTCTCCCGAGAAAATCCAGTCTCTGATTTCCAGCCGCCAATCTTCCAGATTCACAATCAGCGGTTTGCCAGGCTGCGCTTTCACTTCACTGATGCCTTTTTCGTTGATTGTTACCGCCGGAATTTCAAATGAGAGCAGCTTTCCATCCAGTGTGGATACATTAGTAGCTGTTACTATCGGTTTTTGCAGGACAATGGCCTGGTTTTGATAACGTGTATCTTCAGGCAGCGATTTGCCTGCGAATTCAAGTAATTTGAAACGAATCGGATTACCTGACTGGTCACCAAAATGGTAATCAGTAGAAAAATCAGCCGTTGCGTTTTGGTCATACATCTTTTCGGTCGTAGGCATGAATTGCAGGTTGCTTTGCCATTGGCTTTTTTCTTTTAAAGCAATGCCCAATTCCTGGACAGGCTTTTGTTGACTGCTTTCCTGTTGAATAGTTTCCAGCTTTTGTTCTAAACCTTTATGATTGCCTTCTTTTTGGCTGTTGCCTGTTTGTTCAATGATATAGAACTGGTCGTTGCCAAACTTGAAATAACTCCCCGGCAAATCAAAAGAGTTGTTAACCAGTTGCACCCGGGAAGACAAATACCCCGCATAGTCCACGCCCTGTTTGTGACCGATCACCGGAGCCTGAACGTCCATGATCCCACTGACTTTGAGGGTGTATTTGCCGTCGAGCAGAAATTGAGGATTGGCTCCAAGTTTGAAGCTCAGCGGAACAGGCACCGCATAAGGCACACCGCTTGCGTCTTTCTTTGTTCCAGCCCGTATGGACAGGTTGGTAAACGGAATGCGAGCCGTTTCATCCAGAGCCTTAAGGTGTGAACCGAACTGCCCGCCCAGGCTGGCCATGTCCAATATGCCACTGATAACGTAAATGCCATTGGCTTCTGCATACGACTCCACCTTTATGGGATAGCCCACCAGGCGCGCCAGATTAAAGGGTGTGGGTTTCAGTGTAAAGTTGACTACCGACTTGCTTGCGGGTACGTTTACACTTTCTCCTGCCACGTTTGGATAATCCCCGGGAGGGGTGGCAATCAGTTTGAGTGATTTAAGGCCTGGCTCAATGCCCCTGAGTACGTATTTACCCTGTGCATCAGAAAAAGTATATGCCACCGACTTGCCTGATCCGTCGTCAAAAGTCACTCTGGCATTGGCCAGTGGTTGGTTTTTCAACATAACCGTCCCATTTATTTTTTTACCTTCCTTCACTTTCAGAATAACATCCACCCATTCCTTGCTTTCGGCATTGACTATGATCGTATCGAGTACGCACACATTCGAACTCTGAGGCGGGCTATACTTAACTTTGAAATTGTCTTCGGCAATATTAAAAAAGCCGTGTGTAACAGCTGACCCATTCCAGGGCAATGCCTGGTCGAGTAGCTGAATCAAGCCTCCTTTCGGAACCACTCCGTTTTTTTGATCTGCCGTAGTGACAATAAAGCGCATTCGGTGCAGGCGTTTTTTCAATACGATGGGCGGGAGGCTATTGGTGTCTTTTTTCAGTTTAGACACTACTATCTTCTCAGGAAAATAGCGCAAATCATTGGCGACAACAAGTAGGGTATCTGTTCCTGCCGAAGGCACCAAAGCCTCTACCACTTGTGGACACTCAGCACCCAGCTCATCTTCAAACTCTTCAATCAGATACACATTTTTAGCTGGCATAACCTGGTCCGCAAGATTTGCACTGGGCGTGACTTTCGCATGTGTTGCATCTATTTTACTCAGATTCATTTGTCCTAAAGCATTCATTTGCCCTGAACTATAGAAAGCTTCTCCATTGCTCTGCTTTGGCTTATTATCGGCCTTATTACTCACCTTGTTGCTAGGCTTATTACCCGACAGAACACTCTCGGTTGGAGACAAGGACAGGTTGAAGTTTTTCTGATTTGAATTGCTGTTTGCTAAACCACTGATAGGTTTGAAACAGTTGGGCAAGTCGCGGGTTTCTTTGAGGGCTCCTATTGAAGCAACTTTATACAAAGCGGGTATGTTCTGGTTTTCTTCATTGATCACAATCGTTTTGACTACTGCATTGGGTACTGCCTGTAATGGAATGAAACGTTTATCGCCCAGGCCCATTTGCCCATACTGGATGGTAAGAATTCCATAGTGGTAATCGATCATAGCTTTTTTATCGGAGGCTTTGAGCGAATCCTGTTGTGGCTTTGACCACTCCAGTTTATATCCATACGTAGATAAGTCCACATACCAAAGCCACTCTTTGACATCGGTAGACAAATCGGAAAAAACAAAATAGCCGTCCTTATCTGTTTTCACGGGCTTGAGTGTGTTCACACCCAGACTCAGTAAGTTGACCTCTATCCCGGCAATGCCCTGGGTAGAATATTTGTTGACAATACGCCCGGCGATAACCGGCTTTTTTTTCTGTACGGTAATAATGCCGTTGTTTTTCAGTACCTCAGACAGCGAAACCTCTGAGCTAGTCGTATATGAGGCCAACTGGTTTTGGAGGCTATCGTTAAAATAGGCTTCAATGGTATATTCAGCTGGCAGCAGGTGCATTAGCTGTGTGGTTTCACCCGAAGTCTTTTCACGCAGAATCAGCTTGTTTTTATCATTGGGATCAGGGATTGCTTTGGAAGAAAGGCTCAGGGTCTCTTCCAGTTCGCCTTTGGGGTAATACACTTCGGTATACGGCGATTCGTCCCGGCGTTTAATGCGCAGCGCTGCTCCGGAAATGCCCGTTTGCGTTTTGTCACCCTGGGCAACCACTTTGATGGAAGCCGTAAAATCATTGACCACACTGGTAACCGTGCCTATGTCCTTACTCTCTAACGGATTGATGTTAATATCGTTTTCAACCGTCAGGTAATACGGCAGTTGCGGAACCAACCGGTAGGTAAAGGCTAGTTCTCCACTAATGCTGCCATCGTTTTCATCGAACCAGGCCCCTTCCCAGTTTTCCGGATCTGATTCCCAGTTTTCCGGATCTGCGGGACCACCCTTGCCTGTCTGCTTGGCTTTGAGGGCTTTCTGCTGTACATTTTGTTGCGCATTGGTTGTAGTCTGAACGGGTACGCTATTCAAATCAGTCACTGCGTTTTGTCCAATTGCCACTTGTTTGCTGTTAGCCCATGTTCCTACCTGCTGATACCCTTTTTGCTGGTCATAGCCTGGCATACTTACATAGGATGAACCTGAGAGGTAGCTTTCGTAAGGGTTCGGATTTACACGAGGGTCTATGTATTTTTCCTTGATACCCGTAGACTTGCCGTGCGTGGCCACTTCCTCACCGATGTATTCGTGAAGTATGGTTGCTGTTATCGTAATCGGAAAAGTCTTTACCGAGTCCCAGATGGCAAAGTTTTTCAGTTCAAAGTAGCCATTGGCATCGGTAGTGCCTTTGGCTACCACCTTACCGGCCGCCTGTATCACTTTGCTGTTAGCAATAGATGGATAGTTTTGTAAATTGAAACTGTAGCGGGTGTGGGTTCGCACTTTTCCAGACTCTTTAACAATTTCTCCCACAAACTGACTCTTGCCCGCATCCTTGGGTGAAAACACAATGGAACCAAAAGTTGTGTGTAATACCAGTGAGCCTTGTAAGGCAACTGGCACACTATGGCTTGGGCGGCTGGCGCCTACCCCATCCCGGTATCTATACAACAACCGGCCTTTCAGACTGGCTGTCGGCGGATTGGTCACTTCACAGGTCAGGGTTTTTCTGACCTGGTAATAGGTAGGCTTTACTTGTGTGGAAACAAAATCAGGGCCGGTTGTTTTGCCATTGGTTAGAAACCAGACTGCATCAAAGGGCAACTTTTCATCTTTCATCACTTTATTTTGGTTCATCACATCAATCACCCGTATATAGTAGTCATCGGTGGGCGTCTGCTGGCTAACCAACAGCCGTTTGAAGGTTACTAAGGCCTCGGCAATATTTTGCGAATTATTGATAATCTGAGTAGTCTCCGAGGCGACGGCGACACCCTTGAACCCCTCTTGCGGGCTTGCCGTTTTTATCGGTTTGCCGTCAGGCCCTATTGTGTACGAACCGGGCAGTACTTCGGTATGTAGCTGGCTCTGGGTCTGTTCAAGTAGTATCTGTGCTGCAGACAGTTTGTTATCTTTCAGTCCTTTCTGTCCTTCCATGGCAGGCAAGCCCTGACTATTGTTGGAACGGCGGTACAAAATAACCTCGAGCCCGCCGATGGCTTCTTTTACCTTTACCGGCCCTGTCGCTGTAGGGGCCACTGGTGCAAACTTTCCGTTTCCCATCGATGTGCTTCCCATGAGTGTGCTTCCTACCTGCTTGTAGCCTTTCTCCACCTTAAGAGTCAACTGGTAACTGTAGGGGGTAAGCGTAATCGTTCCGGCATCGAGCGTATCGCCCGCCAGTAAAAAAGTATCTTTCAACACTTCGAAATAGGATGCATTCACCTCTACCACATACTGCGGACGGATGACTAACTTTTCGGTAGTTTTGACATTCACCCCCGATAGTGGCATATATGGCATCTGCTGCACATCATTGAAGGTAAACGTCAGCTTTCCATCCGAGTCAGTATTGGCAGTAGCCAGTGTGGAAGAGTACTCTGCCGGATTGACCTGCTGAACGGGAATCATTCCTTTTATCACCTTCGCTCCTGTACTACCTTTACCGGCAGTGGTATCTACCACTGCGTAAAATTTGCGTAGCGTGGCACTACCCTGGTAGGGATAGGTTTCTGTGTCCGAGTCGTACCGATACACAAGCTGCATTGTCAGGGTGACATCCCATTTGTAAATGTCATCCGGAATGATTTTGTACAGAAATTTTACCTTGTCTGACTGGGCCACTTTTTTATTGGTAACCGTATCGGTTCCGGTAATGCGGACAGTATAAAACGATTCATTTTTTAGTACTGAAAGTGGCTTGGTAGCAGAGTAATAAAACAGGTTTTTACCTGTCTGGGAGAGTAAAATGTTACCCGTATTGGCATCGGCAATTTCCATTGTATACCGCAAATCTTTTTTGATCATCAGCATATCAGAACCCCGTCTGATTTTACTGGTCTTGGTCAGACCATTTTCCTGATAGGTAATCGTCTCGTAATATACCTGTGAGCTGTCAACTGTCACAAATTCACTGCCAGGAAACCAGAATATACCAAAAGGTTTTTGCTTATTAACTTCCATCACAGGTATTTTACCTGATGCCCACAGTGAATCACTGGGACTGATCAGCCGGATACGTGAGGCACTCATCATGGGTTGAGAAACGTTGCTCAGATAGGTAAATGTATGTACTTCACTTCGTCCACCATTGCGAAACACAGCCTTCTGCATGGGGTCTGTGGCTGTGACCCTATAAGCATACTTTCGTCCAGCCACCAGGGGTGGATCAGCCGGTCCATAGAGTAATGTGTTTGTTTGAACAGTGCGTTCAAAGAAAACCGGTACCGTTGCTGCCTGCAGGGCATTGTTTGGGTTCATCCCTGGCACTACTTCAACCAGTTGCAGGGTATATTCGGTTGTCGGAGGCGCCGAAGCGGGTACTGTCCAGGTAAATAGCAGGTTTTGAACAGGCAACACCGGCAATTCGGCATCTGCGACAGGAGTAATTAGAATAGGTGGCTCCAGATTGGTAACCGGAAAGGAATTACTACATGTTTCTTCGGACAGCTGCAGATTGGTTCGTACGGCATCTACTGCATACGCGCATACAGTATACAATCCTTCCGGAAGACCATCGTCAATCTGCGTACGACGATAATTAATGCCGGTAAAGGCTAGTTTTCTCGAATCAAACAAATCCTGAATCTCAGCAACAGTCAGTGGACGGCTCTCTAGCGGATTAAGGGTAATCACACCCGAAGCACCCCGGTCTTTGGCCACTACTTTGACATTGTTGTCCAGACCATTGATGCTCCCGACCAGGCGGAAACTTTGCTGCTGTCGACTCAGGTTGATCATCTGTACGATTACCTGCTGTGGATGATCAGCATAGTAACTGACCGATACCGGATAGGGAGGTGTCACGGTAAGGACCAGTTTAACCGGCAGTGTCTGGGCCAGTGTCGCATGGCCCGCCCAGCTCAAAAGTATAAAAGCCAGATAGCCGGGTAGATACGTTCGTAAAAAAGACAGCGTTTTCATGTGTTTCGTGTTCTGTATTTTTCCGGCACTGCCGGGTTTTGACTGTGAAAGAGATCCTATCTTCACAGATCCTATTTTCAGACATCTTATCTTCAATTAGTCAATTTTCAGCTACTCAGAGCTCAGCTACTCAGAAAGTGAAGTTATAACCTACATCACCACGAACCTCGGTAAAGGTGGGATAGCCACCTGCCTGCTGCGATTCTGCACTTCCCTGGTTCTGTATGTAATTGACAGTCAGGTTCAGGCTGTGTCGTTTGGTGGCCCGGTATGACCCTGACAGTCCGTTGGTATAAAGCATAGTCTGGGCGGTCCCTTGCAGATTCTGTAAAATTGAGCTATTTAGTCGCAGCGTAAGTTTGCTATGTAGCAAACTTTTGCCCACTCCTAAGGTAAGTCCCTGATTGCTCGAGGTGAGCATCGCTGTTTGAAGACGGGCATAGCTCAAGCCTGCCGACAGGTTAAATCCGGTAGCCTGAAAAGTGATCTGGTAATTGAAAAAGGCATTGGTCGAGTGCACATTTCTTTGTTGACTCAGCAGACTCAGATCGTTCAGCGTCATGTAGTTAACTGAAAGGGTAAATACATGATTTCGGGATGCACCCAGAATGAAATAGTGAGGCGTAAAGGAAAAATTCTGTGTAGTCTGGGCTACGCGCAGCGAATCGTTAAATTTAACGGCAATGGGTGTTTGGGAGGTGGCAAAGTTGCTGTAAGCCATCTCGATGCCAAACTGGCTGCTTAAGGCCAGCGAAGCATTGAGCGAGCCAATGACCCGGCGGGCCGTGGCTTGCTTTTGGCCCGAAAGATTGTCGCGCTGAATCCCCAGGCTGCCGTTGAACCGAATCTTTCCCTGCCAGAGCAAGGCCATTGGGTTGAGGGTGATGTTTTCCAGATCCTTCTGAAAAAAATATGCCCCCATCGACTGGTAGTTCGGATCAATGTGGCGGTATTGCAGGCTGAATCCGTATTTCTTTTGCCGGTAGCCAATCACCCCGCGAAGGGCTTTGTTATTTTCGGTGCTGGCATTGATGGTCATTAAAGCAGGAAGCCATGCAGGAATATGGGCAACAGTACTGTCTATGGCCATGCTGCTCCGGATATTTTTTGTGTAAATACTCACCGCCCCTTCGGCCTCCACAAAGAAATATTTTAACAACCCAACACGTCCTCCCAGGCTCATCACCAGATTTTCGGCGGGTGTAACAGGTACAACACCCAGTGTATCCTGACCTATGTTCTGATAATCCACACTGGCGGCGTTGTCTTTGGCTTTGATAAAACTAAACTCGACATGGGTGGTATCACTACCGTAGCCGATTTTTCCGGCAACGCCCCGGCGGTTAAAAGATACTGCCTGCAGATCGCCCAGGCTCTGATTGGCGACTACTGCCCGGTTCAGACGGCCATACATCAGGCCGATGTGCCATTTGCCGGGTCGCAGCTCAACCCCGCCACCCAACATAGTGTATCCATCCAGTGTAAAAGGAGAAAAGGACACGTTGCGGTAGCCGCCATGCAGAGTGATCCATTTGTAGGAAGGACTCAGGCCAAACTGATTGAACGGCTGGCGAAATGAACGTTCCTGCTCAGATACAATGAATGTAAACGGAATGGAAAACCCATACAGACTCAGTGTCGGTGACCCGGTAATCAGATACGAAAAAGGTTGGCGGCGATTTGCGATTCCCTCAGCATGGTAGAACCTTGTCCGCATGGTAATTCCTCCATGAAATGTGAGGGGTTTCTGCTGGCTCAGGGTAGTTAAATCCTGAGCCAGCAACGAATACCCCAGACAAGACAATAGCACACTCAGATAGCGTTTCATAGTAGGTCAGATAGCGTTTCGTAGCCGGACAACAATATAATAGCCGGTCAACAATACCTTAGATTTCACTATAGGTTACATCCAATTCGCCATTGGTCACACTGACCTCTTTCTTTTTCTGGGTGTTGTAGGTAGTATAGCTAAAGGTTCCTTTCATGGTTTTTCCATCAAAAAACGTGATGATTAACTGGCCGGTACGTCCGCTGTTGGTTGTGTAGAAAATCGGATCCTGTGAGTTGGTATTGTCAATATACGTTCCTGAATTTTTCCCATCGGCATCTCCCAGAGCATACGTACCCGTTTTCTTAGGAAATCCATATACGGTAATGGCCAGTAGGGTTGTGGTGCCTGTGCCGTATATATAGAGTTTGTTGTCTGTTTGGCTGAATATGGCACTGCCACCCGTCATCTGGTTAGGGCTGGGCGTGCCTTCAGTAAGAAAACTTTTCCCATCCACAGACGCTTTTACATAGACATTCTGATTGGGGTCGGGATTGTCCGATTCTTTTTTACAGGCACTGATCAAAACCAGCAATACAAGAGAGAAACAGGCTTTTTTTAGAAATAACAACATGGTTGAAAAGAAGTTTTAGAAGATGAAAGAATATAGTAAGGCTTGTAGATGAATTAAGGTTTATAGGTTATATAAAAAGTATGGATGCTTCCGTATACATAGCCATTGGCCGTTTTGGCGTAGGCCCGGAAAGAGTAGTCGGTATTTTGCGGCACAGTTACCTCCAGGCTAAATCCAAATGGAAAGCTGGCAGGTACAGGCCTGGTCTTGCGCACTACACTCACACTCCGGTCACCGACTTGAAAATTGGTAGTAGCATTGGCTGAAGGCACGTAACAGAAGCCATATTCGTCAATAACGGCTGAGCCACCTGATGAGATACTGCCAAACAGTGTCTGTATGCCGGCTGCGTTGTCTTTGGTTGCAGTCCGGTCGGTTGTAACGGTCGGATTCACATACACCCCTACTACAATGACACTACCATAGGCTACACCACTACTATTGACAGCATAAGCCCGCACGTAATAGGTGCCGGGTGCCCACCGGATAAAGGAATACGAAAATGCCATAGGAACATTCCCCACCGCCGTACCCACATCGGTTGGATTGTCGGCAATGGTAGGTGTGGCACTGGTAGCCGAGTAGCAGAATCCATAGCGGGTAATTGCCGATGCCCCAACCGACTGGACCGAACCGCTGGCTGTTACCGAATTTCTGGCTTCACTGTACACGACACGGTCGGTCGTAACGTTGGGAGTGGCCACCAGGGTAGTAAAACGCTGGACAGCTCCATAACTGGTTCCAACACTACTGGTCGCATATGCCCTTACTGCATAGGTGGTATTGGGGACAAGTCGGCTCAGATTGCCAGTGAAACCGAACGGAAAGCTCCCTGGCTGTGCACTAGCCGTGACTTGTTTGCTATCGGCAGTAGTCGGATTGGCATTCGTGGCCGAGTATACAATCCCGTATTCGGTTACCGGAGCAGTTCCCGAACTGGTTAGGTTCCCTAAAACACTGGCCGAATTGTAACTGATGGAATGAATGGTAACGGTTTGCACCGTTGGCGGTGCTGTTGCAGCGGCAACAGTACGAAACGTCTTGGTTGCGCCGTAACTGGTACCCGCACTGCTGCGCGCAAAAGCCCGTAGGGTGTAAACCGTTCCGGCTGCCAGCCCGGTCAGATTGCCCGTGTATTGAAACGGAAAGCTGGTCGGTGAAGCGTTGCCGGACGTAATTAGTGCATCGCCAGTGGTCGGGTTTGGATTAGTATTTGAGTAACAGAATCCGTACTGTACAATGCTGGCCGTTCCACCAGTCAGAAGAGTGCCGCTGGCTGTGGCCGAGCTGGTCGTGATTGAAGTGGCTACCACCTCGTTGGTTTGGACACTGGGCGGTGTTGCTACCGGTGTGCTTGTAGTGAATGAACGCACCACGCCATAACTGGTTCCGACGCTGCTGGTCGCAAAGGTGCGTACAAAATACAGTGTGCGCTGGGTGAGTCCGGTTAGGGTTGCTGAGAAAGACAAAGGAACGGTAGCAGGATCCGTAGTGCCGGCTACTACCACTGTGTTGGCAAGGGTCGGTGTAGCATTGCTGGGCGAATAACACACCCCATATTGTATAATGGGTGCTGTGCCCCTGCTGACTAAAGTGCCATCTATCGTAGCAGTGGTTGCAGTAATGTTAACAGTATTGTCAGTTTGGACAGTGGGAGCAGCCGTGGGTACAGCAGTGGTTTTAAAAGAGACTATTGAACTATATGCTGTCCCCAGCGCATTGCTTACAAAAGCCCGGACATAATAGGTTGTGTTATCGGTCAGAGAGGAAAGTGCCTGCGAATAGCCAAACGGCAACGCACCTGTTACGGCACTACCTGTTACCAGTACTTTATCTGCTAAGGTCGGATTGGCACTAGTGGCTGAATAACATATTCCATAAGCGGTAATGGGTGTATTGCCATCCGAAGTAAGGGTTGCTTTGGCATTGGCACTGTTGGCAGTAATGTTTTCGATCGCGTTTAAAGATACTTCGGGGAGTGTCCGGTTATCGGGCACTAGCAATTGCAGTACATCTTTATTGTAGGAAATACCCTGGGCATTCTCCGCAAAAGCCCGCACATAATAGCGGGTGGCCCGTTTAAATAAAGCCGAGGAAAGGTGAAACGCAAATGGAAAAGAAGCGGGCTTACCCTTAACGGTCACCAGGCTGTCATTCACGGTTGGAATGGCTCTGGATGCCGAAAATACGAAGCCATAGCGGGTCACTGTATCCAAGCCCTGAGCGGTGATGGTTCCATATAGTTGCACCGGCAGACTGCGGGCATTCACACTATCGAGTTGCACACTGGGAGGGGTGGGAACAAACAACACCCCATATTCGGGAAGGGCTACCTGCCCACTTTGATACCGACAAGCAGAAAGGCCCAATCCAAGGCAAATCAACATGCTAATCAATACAAGTAAAGAGTGTAATGCAGGGTGTAACTGACGATAATCGCCAATGGGTTTCATAGTTTGGAGACTGGGTAAGATTGCTCGGTTTGATAAAAGGCCTTGCGGCCTGTTTGGTGTAATACCTTTTGTTTACTTTTATTAAGTGTAAAACATGAGTGTAAAACTAGAGAGATTGTTCCCGCCCCGAAAGACATGAATATGTGTATTTGGACACATGGACGATGAGTACACTTACCAGCTAGCATACCCGTTCGCTTCTAATATCCGCTTCTGTTAAAGGTTTGTCCTGCAGTATTGAGATCTGCTGTCAGCTAGGATGGGTGATTTCGGTTGTGAACCAGGTGTTGGTTGTGAACCAGGTGTTGACATTTCTTGAGCATAAGTCGGGTAAGATGTCAGCCTCAATTCAGATGTCCACAAAAGATTTGATTTTGCTACCAAAAGAAAGGTTTGCAAAAAAAGCCGTTGACTTCTGGAGAATGAATGGACCAGAAATCAACGGAAAATGTCCTGTAATCAGGCATTTGAATCATGCATTTTATTAGTAAAATTATTGGTAAAAGTATGTAAAGCGGAAATTGTTCCATACCAAAGGATCGGAGCAGACTAGTAGAGCAGGGTAAGTATTTTCATAACTATAGTTAACATTCAGATTCTTGGGATTGAGCGAAGGACGGGTGTACACATAACTGGTTACATTATTTTTGTAGGATAACAATTGACCCGGTGTATATACTAAATGACCAAATACAGTTTCCATCCACCAAAAAATGGTATTGGCATGGGTAGTCAGCCAGGGACTACGGCTGGAATCATGTCCTGTGGCCTGAATGGCATAACTTGACGCAGCAATGGTATTGGTACAGGTTAGGGTATTCAGGTTTCCATCTGGCTGGTAGGTAAACACATACTGTTCTTTACTGTCTGAAACTCCATTCATCCCAACAAATAATTGATTGAGATTGATCAATTGCCCCGAAGCATTGTAGCTAAGTGTATGTGTAGTCCGAACCGCTCCATTCACATAGCAAATAGCCTGAGTGATAGCTCCATCGGTATTGGTACTCACCTGAAAGACGGTTCCATCTTCGCCGGTCACCTTCGTTAGATGCAGGTCTGCGTCATAGCCGAAGCTCCAATGGTCAGTGGTGATGCCCCGGTAATGTTCATTTACACCATTTTTATACCCTTTAATAATGGCTGAATTCGGTACAGAACTGCCTCTGCGATAGAGAAATTCAATACCATAGTCGCCATTGTAAATACTCGATATATGAGCAGTAGGAAGCGTTGGTAAAATCAGGTTCAGTTTCGCTCCTTTTTCAGGTGGGGGCAGCTGTGGGATAACCTCATTCTCTTTCTGACAGGAACTAGACAAGGTCGTCACTACAGATAAGACAATTAGAAACAGCTTTTGAGTAATTGAATAGGTTTTCATACAATGTTTGAGTGAAGGTTGATAAACAGTTCGACTTATAACTAACCTCATGCTTGTCAGATGGTTGCTTGTGTACTTTGCCGGCAAGAGATTTATCCGGATAAAAGACTCAGCCTTACATAACAAATGTAGCTTACTCTACAACAGGTATTCAAGACACGAATATGTGTAGTTGTATACATGCGGGTTTGGTCACAGGCATATACACTATTTTTCAAACCTATTCTGATTAAAAAAAGAAATACCCAGATAAATATGGAGTGGACAATAATCCAAAAGTTTTCAGGATTGCTCAACTCGATGCGGATATGCACTACTGTAGACTCATTGATTTCCTGAAATAGAACCGCAATAGCTACAGTAGTGCATTATCCGCTTAGTCAAGAGCAAGCTCATGATGCGTGGGTAACTAGCAGCTGATATATTGGTTGGCTACAGACTTTTACCATAGCACCCTGAATGCGCAACCCTTTGATGCGTTAACTTACCTGAGTATATATGGAAGTAATGTCATTTCTCAAGTAGGTATAAAACGTAAATTTGTCAGAGATAGCTTTGTTCAGCAAGATACAGGTCAGATCCTTGCTGTATACAAAACCAATACAGCAGGAGTATTCAAAGACTATGTTTCTTTTCAAGATTAAAGGCTATGGCTTCTTTTCTTGGAGGTAATCATCACTCAGATCGAGTGGCTCCTGATTCAGGACCTTGTTAAGTTTCTATGCCCAAGTATAATTATGATAAATAGGCAAAAAATACAAAGAGTTTACTAATGGAGAATATAAGGAGTGGTGCCGTTTGAAACGCTGGAGTCATGGAGATAATGTGAGTCTAATCAGATAAAGGACTAATTGCTGCAATCAGACAGTTTTCTGACAATAAGAAAACAACGGCAATTTCGGAATAAGATCCTCTATTCGGAAATTGAGTCTTATTCCTTCATTGCCGTTGTTTTTCTATTAATGAGCAATCACAAATCGTTTGGAAGCAATCACTTTTCCATCTACCACCAATGTATAGACATACACCCCTGCCTTCGCTTCTTTGCCGTTAAACTTGACCTGTCCGGAAGTGTTGGTACTTACATCAAGGGTCTGATACAACAAGCCGTTGGGATTATAAATCTGTATGAGTGCCTTTTTGCTTTCAACAGGCTTTTTAAAAGAAATGGTTGTCTCTGATTCAAAAGCATTCGGATAGTTGCTTAAGGACTCTGTGCTGACAGCCGCAGATACCGGAATCAGGGTCAGCTTCCAGCTTTGACTGGCTCCGGAGTTGGCTGTCTTGCTTACAGCCCTCGTTTCATTATTGAGCAATCCAATGTCCAGGCGTTTTCCTATGGCGCACTGGGGTTCCAGTTCGTATATGTTATTTCCTTTGCTGATTAATTTCCAGCGTTGGTTCAGGCCACCATTCGAAGCATAGATCTGTACCGCGGCATTGTCTGCACTACTCTGGCCTTTGACATCCAGTCGTGTGCCAGGTGCATGTTGAGGTTCCAGTTCATAGATATTGTTTCCTCTATCAATAAACTTCCAACGTTGATTCAGACCACTGTTACTCTGATACAACTCCACTACTGTGCCATTGGCCGTGTTGATACCTCGTACATCCAGTCGTTGGCCTAAAGCGTTTTGGGGTTCAAGTTCATAAATCCCTCCTGCCACAATGCTGCCTGACGTAGCAGGAACAAAAGTAGCGGTAAGAATTGTATTGGCTGAAGGCGTGGAAATAGAATGTGCTTTAGCACCTGCATCCGACCAGGAGGAGAATACATACGTGACACCATTCACGGTTTGGGGCGAAACAGCATCCAGTTCACGCTGAATGCGACTGGCACCCACGAACGAATAAGGAGCCGTAACCGTGCTTCCGTCCAGTCGAAGCAACAATCCAGCCGGAGAGGAAGCCAGCGTAATGGTAGAGGTGATAGGTGTAATATCCCTGTATGTAGTTGAAGTAGCACCTTTAGAATCCACTACAGTAAGGTAAATCCGGAAAAATACATTAGGAGAAGTCTCCATTTCTGTTGGAATGGTAAAGCTTCCCGAGGTAATGCCCCTAGTGGCTTCCATAGCAGGGTGTGTATGAACCGGAGGATCAACGTGATGAAGATCAATTTTCCAGGTAAACGCACTGGCGGGTAATGTGCCATCTTCTGCATCGGTACCTGTACCAGTAAAGGTAATTACATCACCACCTGAATAGGTCTTTCCAGAAGTAGGTGAGGCAATGGTTGCTACTGGCAGTTGATTATTTAATACAGTCAGTGTAGCTTCGCTACTGGTAACAGTTCCTGCCGAGTTTTGCACAATTACTCGGAAATTAGCCCCATTATCACTTAACGAGGTAGCAGGGATTGTATAGCTGGTTGAGGTAGCACCTGTAATGTTTACCCCATTCCGTTGCCATTGATACGTTGGAGCCGGATTGCCCGAAGTAACTATGGTAAAGGTAACAGACTGTCCGGCTGATACAGTTTGGCTGGCAGGTTGTACACCGATCACAGGAATTCCGTTTCCTGTATAGTTTACTTTCCACAATACACCATTGTTGCTGGAGGTATTGGCATCATCAGAGCCTCCGGGAATACCTCCTCTGGCGATAAAATACAAAGTTCCGTTGTTGGCTACAGCTACTTCCAGTGGACGGTTAATACCTGTAGCAAAAGTAGCTACTGCTTTAGTAGCTGGGTCAATAGTCTGCAGCCAGCCATTGCAGTAATCACCAAAAAAATATTTGCCAGTGTAGGAAGCGGGGAAAGTTGACGTAACAGGATTGTAGAAAGCCCCAGCTGTGATGGAACAACCCTGGCTATGATTATAGGCATAGAAAGGGTCCTGATAGTTGGCAGGAGGCGTTTGTGTAGTCCGGGCGCCTTCGATGGCAGGCCAACCGTAGTTTTTGCCAGCTATGCCTTCATTAATTTCTTCCCATGTCCCTGCTCCCACCTCATTGATGAAAAGCCGTCCTGTTCCCGGCTGTACACTAATCCGGAAGGGATTTCGAAAACCCAGTGCCCAGATAGCTCGGTTTACACCTGTTGCGGTGGTATAAAAAGGATTATCACCTGGAATGTTTCCGTCTGTGTTGATGCGAAGAATCTTGCCTTTCAGTGTAGAAAGGGATTGTGAGTTCGAAGTTACTGTATTTTCACCAACAGAGATAAACAACTGATCATTTCTGATAGCCAGTCCCCCTCCATTGTGGTAACCTACTGAACCCAGCGGATCTATGTCAATCAGCACCAGCTCACTGCCTGGTACGGCCACATCTCCATTAGCCGTAAAACGGCTTACCCGATTGTTGCTCACTGTACTATTGGCTGGTTTATAAGTGTAGTATACATACACATACTTGTTGGTAGTAAAATTCGGGTCCAGCAATACCTTAAGCAATCCTCTTTCGTTCCAGTTGTCTACATTGGGAATGGTAATAAAAGGAGTAGGTAACAATACATCATTTTTAATGATTCGTATCTTTCCGTTTTTCTCAGCCAGAAAAATACGTCCGTCAGGGGCTACATCAATCCCTACCGGATCAAGACCTGTCGCAATCTGAACGCCTGCAAAGTTAGTCTGAAAGCTCTGTGCCATACCCATCTGCATGGAAAGCCACAAAAGGCAGCTGAGCAATATACTGTTTTTAAATGATCCACCGGGAAGGTGTGTGTGTAAGAGATTTTTCATCTGGTTGATAGTGAAAGTGTAAAAAATAAAATAAGGGTAATAGTTAAAAATAGCTACCAATGCTTGTTGACCAATTCAAAAAATGGAGTGGGAATCAATGAAGGTAATCACAAACTTATCCAAATCTGTTTCAGGATACTTACTGTCAAATGATCTGCTTTCAGAAAGTATCAGAACATGGAATGAAGGTCTATTCTTTCTCAAAATAGATTAGTTGATTAAAAATAGAGAAGCAGTTGGTAACTTGCTAAAAGTAAGAAAAAAGAAAATGCAAAAGTAGACAGATGTATTAAAATTGTGTTATCAGACGAATAGTACCCATCAGAGGTAGAGATTGAATACGGTAAGAAGGCGAAGAAGCTCGCTCTCAGACTGATTATTAATCATTGATCCTGCTTATATCAAAGACATTTATGACTATCTTATGTCAAAGACATCTATGACTATATATTTTTAACGAAAGTCTAAAAAAGTTGGAAGAGGCTGCAATTGGGATATATTGAATAGATATGACTGAAAATAGAAAGATCCCTATCAACTAAAGTTTTTATGGATAGATAGCCAAAAATAAGGTCTACTGCATTTTATTACAGTGGGCCTTATTCATCAAGTGGCCAGAAACCTATGAAATCTCTTCCACTAACAGATTAAATACCAAGGTGGCGAGTAGCTTTACCAATGCGATACACATACTCCAATCCTTGCCTGATGGTATCACCGGGTTCTTTTACCTATCCCGCAAAGTCAGATTGATGCCAATAAAAATTTAATTCAGAACCCAGGGTATTACCAATAATCCCTTAAAACCAGATTACTGGTTTTAAGGGATTATTTTAGATTACAGGTAAGGCACCTCCATCAACCGAATAAATAGCACCTGTAATATAGCTTGCCTCCGAAGAAACCAAAAAACCTACTACGTTGGCAACCTCCTCGGGTTCAGCCATTTTACTTAATGGGACATTTCCTACTTTATCCATTATAGACTGAAAAGCCTGATCTATTGTCATATTTGACGTTTTCGCTATATTTTCAATGAATTCTTCCATTAAGGGGGTTTTAACAACACCCGGAGCTACCACGTTTACACGTATCCCTTTTGCACCCACCTCACTTGCCAAGGCTTTGCTGTATGCATTCAATGCTGCTTTTGCAGCCGAATAAGACATAGTCAAATCCCAAATGGGTTGTTTGGCCGCACCCGTAGAGATATTGATAATCACACCGCAATTTTGCGCTATCATAGTCGGTAATAATGCTTTATTGATGCGTACGGCTGCCATCAAATTCAGTTGAAACTCAATGTTCCAGTGTTCATCCAGCAGTGTATTGTAGCCTCCGCCTGGGCTTAGATTTGCACCTGCATTATTCACAATAATGTCTATTTTGCCATACTTTTCGAGTATTTCCCTGGCAATGATATCTGCACTTTCTGGCAGAGAATGATCTGCCTGAATGAAATCAGATCCTATTTTCACTTTGGGTTCGCTACGTGCTGTCACAATAACGTGTGCACCCAAATCACTAAGTTTTTCAACAATCGCTTTTCCGATACCTTTTGTTCCGCCAGTGACCAATGCGATCTGGCCTTCTAATGTATTGTACATATTAATCTGTTTTAAAATGAGTTGTAAAAGTAAATCCATTACTTTACTTTTGAAAGTAGTTACACGAATGTGAAGTAATAACACAAAGTAAAGCAAAACACAAAATCAACTGTTTATGAGCGAGAAAAAGATAAAAAAAAGTAAAGACAGATGTACCCTGCAGGAAATTTTAGATGTTATTGGCGGAAAATGGGCTATGTCTATTATCTACGCTTTGTTTCCGGGAAAAAAGCGATTCAGTGAGTTGGAACGTATGATTCCGGGCATCAATACAAGGATGTTAGTCAAAGAACTGAAGAATATGGAAGAAAACCAGATTGTAACCAGAGAGGTTTTTGCAACGGTTCCCCCAACGGTAGAATATACATTGACAGAAAAAGGGAAAAAGCTCGAACCCATTATCAATGAATTATATAAATGGGGAGTAGAGTATGTAGGGTAGTGATTTTATTCAGGGCTTCATGGGTAGACATCCCACTACATACATATCACTTACTCAAACAACAATTAAATTAACATGTACCCTATCAGCTATATTAATCAAAGTTTTCCTTTTCCAGTAAAATGTATCTTCTACCCTATTTCGCTGTTACCTTACGCTCCAAAAGGTTCAAAACAATCATAGTTACGCTGACGAATGATCTTTCCATCCATAAACTCAAAAAACTGAGCAAAATAGGCCTTCATCTCCCCACCTACTGGGATACTGGCTAATGGGATATTGAGAACACCGGTCCATATAACTTCAATAATTACAGTGTTACCATATACATAGGAGTGCAACACTTCGTATTTTTCTTTCTGCAATACATTTAGCCCCCTGTCAGAAGCAGCCTTCAGTTCCTGCAGATTCCGTTTGGTCAGGTTTTTGGTTAAGGTGTTGGGATACTCAATCTGAATAGCATCCGGATGATAAAACGGTTCGAGCTCATCAGATGACTTACGATTTTCCAATACGGTTAAAAAGGTTGATACAATAGCTTGAAGATCTGTCTGCATAATGATAGTTTGTTTGGGCTTGTTTTTACAGATAGGGGGTTGACAAAGCTTTCAGAAAAGTTGTGTTGATATAGTGAATTAACCAGCCAACTTGTATGGAGATAATTTCCATGGTAGTAAATTTCCATGGTTGTAAGTAATCCAGCCAGACTACTTTCTTCTGTTAAGGAACTAAGTACTGAGACTTACAAAAAATTTGCGAATGTCCTGAGTTAATTCAGCTGGTATTTCCCATTCCGGAAAGTGGCCTCCTGATTCCATAATCGTCCATTGACGGACATTGTAGAAACGTTCTGCCCACCTGCGTGGAGCTGGCACCGTGATCCCATCCCGTAATGGCATGGCAATAGCGGTAGGCACTTCTACACGTCCGGACATTCCCGGATCGCGGCCTGCTTGATGATAAAGGCGGACAGCACCTGCCCCTCCCAAGGCAAACCAGTGCAAACTCAGATTATCTACAAGTTTATCCCGGCCAAAATGCGTGTCTGGATCTGATCCGCAATCACCCCACCGCTGGAACTTTTCAATGATCCAACTGGCCAGGCCTGCCGGGGAATCAGCCAGTGCAGGCAGTAGTGTTTCAGGACGAAGAGCCTGCAAACGGGCATAGGCCGTTTCCCGTTGTGCCCAGACTTCCACTTGTTTCTGATAAGCCTTTTCTCCTTGATCCAAATCTGCTGGTAATGGATGCAGGAAAGGAGTAATACCACTACGATGTATCCCTATCAGGCGTTCGGGGTATTTCAAACCGATCTGCTGTTGTACTAATGCCCCCCTGGTCAGACCCTCGGACAGCAAAACGTTTATATCCCAATATCTCGACCATTAAGTGAACCACAAGATCTGCGATCCGGGCAAAACTCATCCCGTGTTCTGTTGGTGATTCTGAAAAAGCATACCCTGGCATACTAACAGCAATCACATCAAAATGGATTGCAGCATCACCAGCCTGATTGGTTAGTAAAGGAAGAATATCCAGCACTTGTACAAAGCTGCTCGGCCACCCTTGCATCAACAGAAGAGGGATTGCATTAGGCTGGTTCGCTTCTGCCTGAATAAAGTGAATTTTAACACCCTCTATCTCTGCCAGGTAATGATCAAACGTATTCATCCATTCTTCCCGTTGTCGCCAGTTATACTCTTTAGCCCAGTACTGTAGCAATGCCCGAAGATAGACAGGATCCGTTCCCTCCTGCCAGCCAGTCCCATTGAGTATATTGGGCAGACGGGTATGGGTGAGTCGCTGACGCAGATCCTGAATTTCCGCATCCGGAATTTGAATCCGAAAGGGTGTAAGAGTTGATTTCATACAGAGATAGTATACTGCTTTCTGTTAGCTATTAATAGAAGAAACAGAAGGCTCAATCAATGTATTTAGTAGCCCCAGTGCCTTTTTTATCACTTCTTTGTCCGTACTCGACAAACGTTCTGCAATTAAACCGGCTAACCATTCCTCTCGTTCCTTTCGGGATTGTTGTACTTTCAGCTTCCCTTTCGTAGTAAGAGAGACCAATGTTTTTCTGCCGTCACTGGCAGAAGGTTTCCTGGCTATATAGTCCAGGCTCTCGAGCTGGTTAAAAACCTGAGATATATATTGTGAGGAGATGTTGAGCAGGGTACATAACTCAGAGGGTAAGAGTTCATCCTTCTGTGTGAGCTGATACATGATATTCTGGGCAGCAACAGAAAGTTGTTCTTCATTACTGATATGTTTCTGCATCTGCCTATACAAAACTACTATTAACTCACGCAGATCATGCGCAAGCTGCTTATCTGTCTTTACCATTTTACCAAAGTTTTTTTTGCAAAGTTAACTTTGATAAATTCAGATACAAGTCCTGCTGGTACTTTTTATTTTATCCTATTAATCAGCCATCTAAAATAGTAACAATGCAAAATTCAGATATTTATCAGCGCCGGCTTTATTTAAACGATACCAGAATATTACGATCACCAACAGGTATTTGCTAACAAAGTATGTTGGTATTCGCTTCTTCTTTCCAAAGACTCAACCAAAACAGATAGTAGTAAGCCGATTGCAAGCTTCATTTTTATCGGTACAAGAACTGATCTGTCTTCCTAACTTCTCCAGCCAGAATTTCTATAACCAGAACCTTTTCAGGTAATCTGGTTCTGAGTCAGTCCACACAGACACTATGCAAAAACAGGAGAGAGTGTTCTTTTTTAAAATCTTCAACTAGTTAAACTTTTTTCAGCCAATTGCTTTCGACCTTTGTTACAGGGAAAACATGGAAGCTGATACCACATACCCAAGAATACCCTAGCAAAGTGTATTCTATCAAACAAGTGTACTATTCCGGATGGAATAATCTGAAACTTTCGGACAACCAGTTCTTTTGTTTTGCCCCTTATTTCTATAATCCTTAATCTTAAAGACAATGAGACTACCCGATTTTGACCAGGTTAACGGCCCGGTACTTATGCTGAACATGTTAAAATTCAGAGACAAATCCCATTACATTGAAACCTATATTCCTGCTTTCAATCATGTGGTCTCTCAGCTTGGTATTGAGGGGGTTAAAGTAATGCTGATGAGCGAGGTTGTTAGTAACATCGTTGCGTCAGAACAAGACGATTGGGATGCGATTCTACTGGTGGAGTATCCGACCGCCAAGGCATTTAAAATCATTGCGGAAAGTGAAGCTTATCACACAATCGCAGGTCCACAACGAGAAGCTGCACTCACAGATTTAAAACTATTTATGACCCAGAAAACTGCGTTGTAATACCCGAAACTACCTGGTAATACTTAATTTGCGCCATGCACGAACTGATCCTTGCCAACTTTGCTATGCATATTGAACTTTCTGAGCAGGAAGAGGAAAAAACGCTTGCCCTGATGCAGCAGAGAAAGGTAGCCAAACGCACCTTTCTGCTGCAGCCAGGGGAAATCAACCGTACCATGTATTTTGTTAAACAAGGTTGTCTACGCCTATTTTACACAGACAAACAGGGCGAAGAGCATACGATTTGCTTCTACCCTGAAAATTGGTGGGCCTGTGATATTGTCAGCTTTTTTAAAGAAAAGCCTGCACTCAATTCAATCCAGGTGTTAGAAGAGAGCTACGTGTATTGCATATCATTGCCCAGCCTGGAAGAACTGTTTGAGACAGTGCCAAAACTCGAACGCTTTTTTCGTATTCTTACACAAAACGGATTTGATTTATATCAGCAACGCATTACGTCCAATCTATCCCAAACGGCGGAAGAACGATACCACGAATTTCGCCATCATTACCCGGGTCTGGAACAACGCATTGCCCAAAAACATATTGCCAGCTACCTGGGTATCACTGCTGCTTTTTTAAGTATGCTACGAAAGGCTAAAAAACTATAATTCAACCATCGTTTTCATAGAAGTAGCCCTTATTGTTTAACTACCTTTCTTGAGTAAATAACTCCTCCATTCGTCTGAAGGGTAACCCAATACATACCTTTGCTCAGACCAGATAAATTTAGTATCTCCTCACCCGATCTTTGGGTAGCCTGATAAACTACTCTGCCTATCAAATCGGTTACGCGAATGTAGGCCAGGCCAGTTAGAGGGATTATTTTCAATGTCAGTTGATCCGCAAAAGGATTAGGATACAGTTCAATTAGAGATTTACTATCTTCTCCTGTAGTGCTTACTCTGGCTGAAGTTGGAGAAACAATCTGAATAGCAGCAATCATAGCCCGACTCACAGTACTGGAGAAAACCACATCCAGTATACCATCTGTGACTGTAACAGGGAAAGTACGGGCAATAGCTCGGTTAGCTCCCCCAGCCTGAGCAATCACATCCAAGTTGACCAGTTCAGGAGCACCGCCTTCCAGATTAACAGAAAAAAAACTCATAGCCGTCTGATTGTGAACCCTGAACATAGTTCGAATATTTTTGGAGCAGGTTTGCCATTTTCGTATCTTCAGGGTATTAAAACAACCTAAAAATCAATTAGTGTAATTCTATGGCAAAGAGAACGTTAGCTTCAGCAATTCGCAAAAACAGATCCGACTATTACCGATTACTAGCTTTTGAAGCTCGTGAAAATGAACGGATTCATCACATGAAAAAACGGATTAAGCTACTTGCTGAAGATGAACAAACCTCTCGGGTCTTACAACTACATTTGACGGGTCTTTTACACCAACTACAAAACCAGAAGACAGAGCTGGAACAGGCAGCCTCTTCCAAAGAACGCGATAAAACACTGAAAAAAGTTGAGAAGGAGTTCAAAGAAATTGACAAAAAGTATAAACGCAATGAACATCACCTGGCTGTGATAGAAAGCAAGAAAGATAAAGACAATGTGGCTAAGCTGGTACTGAAAGAAGCCAAACGGGATGAAATCTGTGTCAGGGCTCAGGCTGCCTATGCTAACTGGAAATATTTTGAACAGCTGGAACAACAGGAAAATATTGATTTTGAAGCATTTGTAGCTCAACAGCAATCTAATATCGCAACGAAAAGTACTACTCCTGCCAACAAGCAACTACAACAGCACACACGGATTGTTTCGGCTTTGAGCCAACAAACATTTCGTTTTGGAACGTTTGTTAGTATTTCTAAATCAACACAAATATGTCCTTACGACCTGGTCCGGATGCAACCGAATGACTTTTCAAATCACAGATACATAGAAGAAACATTATTTCCTCTCAACACTATGTCTGGACAAATAGTAAAAAGCAAAAACAGGCAACTCGTTTGTTCCTCTTAGGTGTTTCTTAATTGGGCTTGAGTAAAACTTTCTCTGTATATCTTGTCCATTTTTGAGATAAGTCACTGTTTAAAGCTCCCGCCATTACGGCAAACAGTGGTAATTCCTTCATCTGTATGCACCTTTACCATTTCTTCTACTGCATATACCAATTGGTCACATAAGGCAACTGAAAGCTCTTTGGCGGATGAAAGGTCACTACAGGAAAGCAAATGTATGGGGGTAGTAGCCGTTAGACGTCCTGACAACAGGGTCGCTAATTGTTGAGAAGCAAAATGTATAATATACTCTAAAACAAAAAAACTCCATCAGTAACTGAGGTCTAAAAGGAATCGTCAAATAAAATTTCAAGTGTAAAAAATAAATATCCATTTACAGGAATCTACTCTTTCAGCTTTGCTCTTAATTTTTGTTCTATTCCTGGATACTCTAACTCAAAATCCGCGCCAATTGAGAGAATGGCTTTATCAAGAATATAGTTTATAGCAGGTTCTTTCAAACGCAACCGATCCAATTTCTCTTTATTAACAATATCAAAATTGCAATATCCAAATTCAGATTCTTGACGATAAAGAATTTTAGACCTCCAACCTGCCATCTCATTAAGATGGGTTCTGTAGGTATAAAAATCCTGATCTATATTCAGTTTTTTTTGAATTTCATCTACTTCTTCGTCTGTAAACCAGCTCATAGACTTATGTCTTTTTAACACCTTAAGATTTTAGACACTTTTATTCCTAAAAAATAGGATTAAATCAAAATTCCTGCAGATCGCATCGCCAATTATATGCTTTCATATTCCAAATATATCATTTTTTCCGTGATGTGATAGCCGGCTCTCTCCATTAGTATATTGTAATATTCAATAATTTCGTATATTCTTACAATAAAATCTTTTTTAGGTATGGTGATTTCCTGAGAAAGTAAATCTTTATCACTATAATATTAATTTCGGCTTGTTATAGCAATCGTTGAATGTTCTGGAAAACATTCCTAATTTCTAAGAAATATCCTTCATTGAGCATAAGAGGACTTAAGTAATCCTCATTTCTACACATCTTAGAAATTGCGGGTAAAAACTTAGCATTAAGTAAAGAATAAATGTATTCAAACCAAATAACAAATGTCTGTTTATTATATTGAATAAGAAGTAATCCATACTGAGGATTTTTACCAAATATATCTTTCCATTCTTGACTTTGTTGTTCAAAGTCTTCGAGTCTAACTTTTTCACTATCAAGGGTTTTAGCTTTCCATTGATCCTGATAAAACCATCTGTCTGCCCATCCTTCTTGTAAAACGATACAATAACAATGAATAATTAACTTTTCCATCATTGGAAAAAACCTTTGTATATTTCAGCACATATAAACTTTACTTTTTCTATGATTATTTTGCAGTTGATGTGGCAAAGGCCTACATTGACAGAATGGAAATTATTTACACCTGCCCACGGATCTTGGTTAAACATTGCTAAAATTGAGTTTTCAGTGTTCACAATGCAAGAACTTGACAGGCCATTCTCAAGCAAAGAGGGAATTATAAAGGTGGTTGAGAAATGGAAAAATAAACAAAATGAAAAAACTAAAGAAGATAAACTAGCAATTCACAAAAGCTGATGCAAGAATTAAACTTGTTAAATTATATCCGTCAATTTAAAGTTTTTTAAACACTAGTTGCTTTTATGAAATACTGCATAAAAGCCTGAATGACTAATAAGATAAAACATTGGCTCCTGGTCTGAATAAATTTTTATCTTATCCCAAACACAAACCCGACTTACACTAACAGAGGTGTATGTTGGGATTATTGTTTTCTGGTAATACAGTAAGTAGACACTTTTTACTAACTCATTTTTACTTTACGCATAAATACATATTTTCTGCACTTATAGAGTTAGTCGATAAGTAAGTAACAGCCCAATAACCAAATTGCTCATAACTAAATAACAGTTACCTATGAATAATTTGGTTCATAGGTAATATGATTGAAAGCACAATCTGCAAAGTTATATGAAGATATTTAGTAAGTGTATACAGATCGTTTTACTGCTCCTGTCAGTCAACAGCTATGCTCAAAATCAGAATATTCTGCTAAAAGCAGGAAAAATGTATGATTCTGAAAAAAATATTTTTTTACTAAACCAACAAATTTTGATCATTGGAAACAAAGTTGCCAAGGTAGGGACGAATTTAAAGGTACCTGCAGCAACAACAGTGATTGAATTAAAAAATGCTACAGTGACTCCCGGTCTGATCGATGCACATTCCCATCTTCTGTTAGATATGGATCAATCAAAAACTGGTATGGAGGAAGCCTCTGACAAACCCGCTTCGGTAAGAATTCAGGAAGGAATACAGTTTGGAGCAGAAATTTTGAAGGCAGGTTTTACAACTGTTAGGGATCTTGGAAACTCAGGTCAATACCTGGATTTGCAATTGAAGCAGATTTTTGAAAAAGAAAAACCAGGTCCCAGAATGTTTGTTTCCGGTCCGATTATTTCTCCTAAGGGTGGACAGTTCAATAAACTACCTGAGAAATATACTCATCTGATAAATCAGGAATATCGTGTGATTTATGGAGCCGAAGATGCAACCAAGGCAGTTTTGGAACACAGGGTAAAACAAGTAGATGTTATTAAAATATGTGTCAATACCGATTCACAAAAACTAACTTGGGAAGAATTGGTAGCAGTAGTTAAAACAGCGCATCAAAACGGACTGACCGTTACAGCACATGCCACAGATCCTACATCGGTTCATCATGCGGCTTTGGCTGGTGTAGATGGCATAGAACATGGTTACGCAATTGGGGATTCGACATTGGCATTAATGGCCAAAAAAAGAATATATCTTGTTCCTACTGATCTTTCAAAGGAAAGGGCACTTGTTATGGTAAAAGGGGTAGGACTGTCAGAAGACTATGCGAAAGAAGCATTAGATGGCTTTCATAAACGACTAAGTAAAGCTTATCAAAATGGGGTAACAATTGTTTGTGGATCCGACTTCTATAACAAGATAAAGGAATATTCAAGAGCTTCTGGTACTCGTGATGTTTTGATTGGCTATCTGGAAGCAGGTCTACCTGTAAATGAAATTTTAAAGTCTGCTACCTGGAATGCTGCATTGGTATTGAAAAAAAAGGAGAACTTGGCGTCATTAAGCAAAATGCCTATGCGGATATAGTCGTATTTGAGGGTGATCTGGAAGAAAGCTTCAAAGATGTCATCACTAAGGTTCACATGGTGATTAAAGATGGTAAAATTGTGTATACCAATAAATAGTCTATAATTCTATTTAGCCAGTATAACTATCAAATCGACACAGAGATATTTTAAATATATGCTAGAATTGATGATTCGCCTTGTATTCTCCAGGCGTTTGATTTGTGATTTTTTTAAATATCCGATAGAAATACGAGACAGTTTCAAATCCGGCCTCCACAGCAATCTCAGAGAAGGGAAAATCTGTAGTTATAAGCAGAAACTGAGCTCTTTCAATACGCTTTTGCTGAATATATGGCAAAGGTCTCTCACCAGTATACTGATGAAATAATCTTGAGAAATAATCCGAATTAAGACTTACTTGTTCGGCCAGATATTCCACTGTTAGTGGCAATTGCAGATGTGTCTGAATATAATGGATTGTCTGAAGGATCTTTGATGGGATATTGGCAGCATTTGTCGGCTGATAATTTTCTAATCCCAGAAAACGAGCCAAAAACTGTAAAAGTATTCCTTGTGTTTCAGCATAGGCAGATAAGGATAATAACCGATTCTTTTCCTGAAAGCCCTTTAAAATAGGTTGTTTTTCGTATTCCTTTGGGTTATCTGAACTTTGTAATCCCCGGTTTGGATTCAGCTTTAGGATTCGTTGAAAAAGGATATAATCTGTGTCAATGGCAAGGATTTTAAAAATTTTGCGGTTTGAGTCGAATAAAGACGTCCCGTCAGCACTCTCTTCAATAAAATGCAAATAATACTGCTTCAGATAGTTTGTACAAACATGATTGCAAATTGTAAAACTGGGAATCAGATATAAATACCCACTCTCAAGTGTGTATTCCTTTGATGCATTAAAAACCGACCCTTCTCCCTGATCAATCAGATACAATCTGTAAAATGGACTAATAACATTTTGGTAGTTCCAGCTTTTATTCAATTTGACATAATCTGCATTTAGTAGAGAAAAGTTCGATTTCAAGGTCATTTGTAATAGAAAGACAGTTTTAGAAACAGACTCATGTTTAGTAAAGATAAGTAGAAAGTCGGATTTATATATAGTAATGTCTTATTTGTATACCAGAAAGCACCAAACCCCATCTATCTTTGTGAGAGTAAGTTGTCTTATGTCCAATCTCAAATAATCCATAGGACGCACCTTTTGGTAAACTTGTCTTTTCCTACTGTCAGACTCTATTTCTGATATGATCAAGAGAATACAGTATCATTATGTGAGAATAGTAGGACAGTAATTAAATCGTTTATATAGTTAAGAAGTTAATCACCTGGAAAATGAAACGAAGAAGTGTCATTAAAAAACTGTCAGGAATAGTTCCCTTTATAGGAATGGCTCAGCCTCTTCAGGTTAAAGCAACGAATCTATCGCAAAAAGATTCTATTGCGAAAGGACCTTTTAAACCAAATTGGGATTCTCTGCAACAATACAAAGTACCCAAATGGTACACCGATGCAAAGTTTGGCATATGGGCTCACTGGGGTCCACAATGTCAACCAGAAGCGGGAGACTGGTATGCAAGAGAAATGTATATGGAAGGTACCCATAAATATAAATTTCATCTGGAAAAATATGGACACCCTTCCAAGTTTGGATTCAAGGATGTAATTCATGAATGGAAAGCTGAAAATTGGGATCCTGAAGCGCTTATGAAGTTATATAAGCAAGCGGGAGCTCAATACTTTGTTGCCCTGGCAAATCACCATGATAATCTGGATTTGTATAAAAGTAAATATCAGTCATGGAATTCACTAAAAGTTGGTCCAAAGAGAGATATCATTGGTGAATGGGAGAAGGCAGCCCGCAAAGCTGGCTTGTACTTTGGAGTCAGCGTCCATGCGGCCCATGCCTGGAGCTGGTTTGAAACGTCACAGCGTTCCGATAAGTCCGGGTCTTATGCAGGAGTAGCCTATGATGGAAAACTTTCGGCTGAAGAAGGAAAAGGAAAATGGTGGCAAGGATTAGATCCTCAGGAATTATATGCCCAGAATCACCCTTTAAGTGTAAACAGTCTGGATAATGGTCAAATCCATAAGCAATGGAATTGGGGAAACGGAGTGTCTGTGCCGAATAAAGCATACTGTGAAAAATTCTTTCTGAGAACTATCGATCTGATTGATAACTATTCTCCGGATCTGGTTTATTTCGATGACACCGTTTTGCCTCTTTGGCCTATCAGTGACGCTGGGTTACGAATTGCTGCGCACCTATATAACAAAAGTATCCACGAAAAAGGATCTTTGCAGGCAGTTATTAATGGGAAGATCCTTGATGAAAAACAACGCCAGTGTATGGTTTGGGATATAGAACGAGGCCAGAGCAATACCATAGAGCCTTTTAGCTGGCAGACTGATACGTGTATTGGAGGATGGCATTATGATAGATCTTTATATGAAAGGCATGGCTATAAAAGTGCCCGTACAGTTATCCATACATTAATAGATGTAGTTAGTAAAAACGGCAACCTGCTGTTAAGCGTTCCTATTCGTGGAGACGGTACAATTGACTCAGATGAACGGGCAATAGTAGAAGAGATAGGGCAATGGATGCAGAAGAACAGTGAATCCATTTACCAAACCAAACCCTGGAAGATTTTTGGAGAAGGACCTGCTATGGATCAGGCAGCACCTCTTAACGCTCAGGGATTTAATGAGGGCAAAGGTAAACCTTTTACTGGTGAAGATGTCCGTTTTGCTATCAAAGGAGATATTCTCTATGCAACTCTTCTTGGCTGGCCTCAGACAGGAAAAGTCTCAATCAAAAGCCTTACACCCTCAGCATTCAGACAAATACAAAAAATCACCTTGATAGGTACAGGGGAAGAACTTGTATTTGAACAAAATCAGGATGGGACACATATAACTTTTCCTGAATCAAAGCCTGATTTATCCTATGCGAATGTATTGAAGATAAGTTAACCGTGATTTAATCTTGTTCTTTTCTGCTAGCAATAAGAATAGTTACTGGACGAAAAGAACAAGGTTATCCAGACAGAAGAACCAGATTCTACACACCACATATCCATTTCAGATCCTGTTCAAGAGTTGAAAAAATAACTCGCTGGGTTTGAATACTTAGCTTCGGTATAAGTTATAAGGAACTTCGTTGATGGACTTGTTCGCCGCTAAACTACCAACTATATTTATCAGTTAAATGGCAAAACATTTCACCACCATACTGGATAAATCACTTTAACCCAAATCTTCTCAAAGTCATGAAACTAACACCTTTCAGAATTATTGTATCCCTTTTGGTATCACTATCTGCCTTTCAGGTGCAGGCACAGACTCCTGTAACCAGTGCAGCCGATCCCGAAAAATTATTTACCAGTTCTGATACCAGATTACACAAAAACAAACAGGTCGTCTATCATATAGTAAAAGACCTGTTGGAATGTAATCATTGGGAGCTTGCAGACAAATACATTGCAGAAGATTACATACAGCACAATCCGAATGCAGCTAATGGCAGAGAAGCAGTTGTGAAATTTTTCACCAACGTTTTAAAGGTGAAGCCATCTCCCATACCCGACAAAATGAAAAGTAAAGTAGTATCTGTGGTTGCAGAAGGAGATCTGGTAACTGTAGCCTTTGTTAAAGAAGAAAAGAATCCAAACGATCCTGGCAAGACCTACACCACTACCTGGTTTGACCAGTGGCGTATAGTAAATGGCAAAGCGGTAGAGCATTGGGATGGGGCAACATTATTTGCCAAGTAAAACATACGTCAGAACCAGAGGAAGCTATACATCTACAGTACAGCTATTTACTATTTAGCGAAAAAGTCTGTCTACATATACTTACTCTGTTTCTAATTGTTCTGGTGAGTACTCAGCCATAAGGTGTGTTTGTTCTTAGACAATCCATATTTATCTTCTTTGAGTACTTTCTTTTCTTATCAGCTTGTTTTTCTCCACTACCTTTTAAAACAACTTTTAGAAAAATAATTCATTTTCACCAAGAAAGCTTCCTATCATACGTATCAGCTCGCTTCCAAAGTCTGTTGCCTTTAGCTGACCAAAATTTTTTATTTGTGATAACTGACTTAATGATCGGGGTAGTTTCTTGGAAATTTCTCGTAAAACTGAATCTGACAGGATAGTATATTCTGGCACATCTCGTTGTAATGCTATTTCTTTACGCCAACTAACCAATTGTTCATAAAGGACAGGATTTGTAATTTCGACTTCCTTAGGCTGCGTTTTTTGTGCAGAGTTATGTGATACAGGTTGATAGGTAAGAACTACCTGCTTTACTGCATCCAAAATATCCTTAAAGGACGATGCAGCTGGCAAGTGAGTAAAAGCTGTTATCTTTTCATCCAGGGCAACTAATAAGTGATTCACAACCGGGTATATATCCAAAGAAAGGTCGTCCAGACTCTGGTCTGCATATATCTCATGAACTATTTGCCTTAACATAGTAACTTTTGCCAGGAAATACGCTGCTGCTTTTCGTAGGCGATTCAGAATAACTTCTGACTGCCAGATAGTAGCATAACTGGGATCAGCAAGTAGAATTGACAAATCCTGTTTGACAAATTTGTTAGCCACCTGTATAACCTCCTGATTTAGAGTTTTATTTGCATTTGTTACTTTACTCTCGGAGAGAACATTTTCAATTAAAATACTTTGAAACAGTTTAAAGGATTGGCTTATAAGTGAAAAATCAAATAAGTCGATCAACTGTTGCCTGTCTGTTTCAGAGATAACTTTATCTAAAAAATCCATATCCGGCTTTGCATCCAGCGCTTTCTTCATAAAACGGACAATGAGTGGATCACAGATTATATTCTGCTGCCGAACAGGATCTTTCAAAATGAGACCTTCCAAACTTCGGCAACGGCTAAGTGCCACATACGTTTGACCATGAGCAAAGGCGGAATTGACATCGATGACTGCCTTTTCAAAGCTTAGCCCCTGACTTTTATGAATAGTAATAGCCCATGAAAGTCGTAAAGGAAACTGGGTAAATGAACCAGTGTTAGACTCATTAATTTGACCTTCTGTTTCCGAGAGTGAATATTTCACATTGTGCCATATTTCCGGATTGACAATAAATTCTGAACCATCATCCAGAAAAGTTATCCAGATACGTCCCTGCTCAATACGGGCAATACGACCAGACCGACCATTATAGTATTGCCTTTTTCCAGATGTATCATTTTTGATGAACATAACATGAGCTCCCTCTTTGAGCACCAACTCCTCTTCAGCTGGATAAGCTTCTCTGGGAAAATCTCCTGTAATGACTGCCTTAAAAATATGTGCTTCCCCTTCCAATTCTTCCAATCGCATCTGGTTAATATCACTTACCAGTTTATTGTGTGTAGAAAGAGTAACGTGGTCTTTTACCTGATCAGCATTGAGTGTAGCAGAATACCGAGTATTCAACACGGCGAGTAAATCGGTAGAAACATTCCCGCTTCGGATACTATTGAGAACTTCAATAAAGGCCGGATTGTTTTGTCTATATACCCTGTCTAACTCAAAGGTTAAAAAAGGAGATTGTTTAAAAATACGACTATTAAAAAAATAGGGACCTTCATAAAATGACGACAGTACCGGCCAGTCATTCTGGTAAACAGGTGGTAACTGATAGGGATCTCCTATCATTAATAGTTGAACACCACCAAACGGTCTATTTGAACCTCTTACCTGACAAAGGACAGAGTGTATATAATCCAGTATATCCGCTCTGACCATACTTATTTCATCAATGATAAGCAAGTCCAGACATTTCAATAACTTTGCCTTTTCCTGATTAATCTGTTTGATTGAAGTTGTAGTAAAGGCTTTTTCCTGATTGGAAGGCAGTAACGGACCAAAAGGAATTTGAAAGAAAGAATGTAATGTTACCCCACCTGCATTAATAGCTGCAATAGCAGTCGGTGCGACAACTGCCATACTTTTTGATACATTTGCCCGGATGTGATGTAGAAAAGTAGTTTTGCCACTACCAGCCTTACCAGTTAGGAAAATAGGTTGGTCTGTATTTTCAATAAATCTGAGAATAAGTTCATGAATCTGATCTAATATCATAGCCGTAGATATTCGAAGAAGTTGCCTTGTACAATTTTAAATAGGCTGTCACAACACAACATATCCCTTTGTGGCCTTTAAAATAATGTAGACAATCTCTTAATTATATGTATTTTATCTTATTGTCTGCTTGTATATCTTCCATCCTGGTAGAATACTACCTAACCAACCGCGAAATAAGCTGATTTAATTTTTAGTTTCATTTTATTTAAGCAATATTCCTTTGTAACAAACATTTCATTTTGGAATGCAATTGTTCCATAAGAAATTCTTGAATATATTGAAATTGTTTAGACTGCTTTTATACAGCAGTGAAGGTATATTTTAGTAGTTATTTTTTAGTTAATCAGCTAGCAATCAGTGAAACAGGAAATCATAAACCGTGTACAACAATTGGGAGGGAATACGGAAAGAATAAAAGGTCATTCATTAAAGGACGATATTTTGTCAATTACTTTTAACACTGTTCTATACCAACGCCCCATAGATACTCCATGGCAAAAGGCAGAAGAGGCTGAGCCTATTATAGGAATTGGAAGCTTCATCGATGCAAACAAGGAACTTTTTGAGCAGAATAAGCAAGCTTTTTATGATAAAATAATTGATCATTACTATCGTATTACACAGGAAGGACATGGGCAGGCGTTCTGGAGTCCGCAATTATTTACCCCATTTAGAGAAGGTACGGATGATTTCACTGAATGGAATGATTGGTTTCAGGAAGATGATGTAGATCTAAATGAAATTGTAAAGCTTACAAATGTTTCAGAACCCGATTTTATAGCCTTACTGCATAGTTATGGCTTTCCTGATAGCTATTATATCTGCTTGTCAGACCCTGAGCCGGAAAATCCTACCTTATTTGGAACAGATCATGAAGTTTTCTTTTCAGAAGTAACAAATGAAGGTAGTCTTGAGGATTTTTTAAATGCTTGCCTTACCAAAGAAGAGTTAATAGAACTGATAAGAAAACGTCTGGAATAGTAATTTTATTTTTCTACAGTGAAGAAACTACCAAGAAAACAATATAGATACACCCACTCATGCAAAAGAACTCTTAGTAATGAATTACAATTCTAAATAACCAGCCATAGGGATGATAGTTGTACCTAACTTAGTAAAGAGATTTTTAGAAGAGCCAGTTCTGGCGGAAAGCATGTGTCTTCCTCAAAACTATCCTAAACCGGATACGTTTGAGTGTTTTCAGGCAGGCTACAGGTATGATGCTATCACACATAAGAGTTTGGTAGGACCTAATGAGGGGGATTTTGACAAGAACTGGTATGTAATCTGTTCCAACTACTTTGATGACCCTTTTTATGTCGACTTTTCAGAGGGTGACAAGGAATTTCCGGTCTATTTCTCATGGCATGGAGCTGGTAACTGGATGCCTGTAAAAGTAGCAGAAACATTATCAGAATTTTCTGATTTCCTGACAATCATCAAGAATATAGAAGCCGACTCACAACAAGCAGTAAAATATCTTGAAGAACATAGTGATCTTACCAATGAATTCTGGAAGGAGGTCTATGTGGAATATCTGGAAAAAGCTGAGGAACCTATTAATGAACTGCAAATAACAGACAAATCTGAATGGATTAAAGGAAAGGTCATTATCACAGATATTGGAAAAGATAAACTGAAGTTAATTCAATTCATCAAGGATCAGTTGAACCTAACACCTCAACAGGCATTAGTCGTAAGTAAACAGGAAGAAATCGAATACAAAGAAGGATATTTGGCTCACTTGAAACACATAGTTAACCAATTAAAAGCAATGGGTGCTACAGCTATATTCAGGCCCGACCCAATTTAATGAGGCATTGGTTCTAAACTCAGTCCTGATTCTTTGAGAGAAAACATCCTTTACATACGTCGTTCATCATATTTTCACTTATTCTATTATGTATCATGCGACGCTTTTTTTCATTACGGCAGCACTATTGATAGCAAATACAGCCTCCATCTTTGCTCAAAAACAGGCTAACAATTGGTACTTTGGGCATCACGCCGGATTAAACTTTTTCACAAGAAATCCACAGATACTACTTACTAGTGCTATGGATACAACGGAAGGAAGTGCTGTAATCTCTGACGAAATAGATGGTCGTCTCCTTTTTTACACGAACGGACTGACGGTATGGAACAAGGAACATCAACCCATGAATAACACATCCGTTCCTGTTAATTGTGGTGCAAGGTTCTACCAATCGGCTATTATTATACCTGTACCAGATAGCAAACAAGAGTACTACATATTTAGTGTGCCCACTTTAGCACCCGATTATCCACAGGCTTGTTATCCAAGTGAGAATAAAGGAGATGATGTTCAACTATTCTATATGCGCATTGACATGACGCAAAATCAAGGAAAAGGGGGAGTCGCACAACCCCTTACCTTTTTGCAGAACAATGTCACATACAAGCTAACGGCTATTCCCCACAGCAACAAAAGAGACTATTGGATACTGACACACGCTTGGAACAGTGATGCTTTCTACGCTTATCCAATCACGAGCAATGGAATCGGAGCCCCGGTAATCACTCACATCGGTTCTCCGCACTTGGCTAACGAAAACAGTGGCAACGATGAGAGAATAGGTTGCATTAAAGCCTCTCCAGACGGCACTAAGGTCGCCTGTTCGGTGTTCAATCAAGCAGTCGCACGTCCTTTTGACTTGTTTGATTTCAATGCAACAACTGGGGTTCTCACAAATCATCATACCTTAGGAAACTTATACCTGCAAGGTGGACTGTCTTTCTCTCCTGACAACTCCAAGCTCTACGTACAAATGAACAAGGCTGAAAATACGAATTCGCATCCTAATACCAAAGATTTAATTTATCAATATGATTTGTCAGCGGGTAGTGTAGAGGCGATCCGAAATTCTGGACATAGTATTATTGTTGGTAACAAAGCAATTGGAGAAACAGGCCGAACCTCTTTAAGTACCTTTGCTTTACAGCTTGCCCCGGATGGGCGGCTATACGCTCCTTTTGCAGATGTAGTCGGTGAAATTTCATCAAAAAGAATGATAGTAATAAACTCCCCTAATGCGTTAGGTTACGCTTGTAATGTGCAAATAGTAAATTTTTCATTTAAAGAAGATGGTATATGGTCAGGTTTGCCTAATTTCATGGAGAGCTATTTCGACAATCTTCTTTCCACTCCCATTGGTGAAGACGACTGTGAAAAGACAAGCTTTAAAATCCTGCCAAATCCGACAACAGGAAAAGTAAAGATAGAAACCGGACAGTGCATACAACCCTTCAATGTAAGTGTCTATGACTTGCTGGGTAGGAGTTTACTTGATATTTCCATCACAGACTCCACATTGTCAACGATAGAACTAGATATTTCGGATTATGCAGAAGGCCTCTATATTTTTGATATTCATTTACTAAAAGATAAGAAAAATATAATCAAAAAAGTGGTAAAATTTTAGTGGAGTTGTCTAATTATGATTACTACATATTGTCCAATGGTAAGGCTCGTTAGTACGTACTTCGCGAACAATATACTGCTTTAGAACTAAGCTCACCAGCTTTGAAACTGTTGGGGATTTGCTTTCCCGAATCCCTCAGGATTCTTTTGATATATTGTCGCGAAACTGTTCACAAATAAGTTAGAGAGAAAGTAATAAAAGGTGCAAATAGACATTTACTTTATCCAAACGTAAAGTTAGCCTCTTATATGCAATGAATTTTTCTGGTAGTTGCAAAATGATCTGAAAGATATAAGAGGCCAAGACTGGCCTCTTATATGCTACGAGTCCTTGTTATTATCAACGTTTATTCCACAACACACTTTGTGGCAAAACCAGTCTTTGTCTGTTACGCATTTTTGCAATTGCAGGCTGAATGAAAACCTACAATTGCAAACTCATGTAAACAGCTTTAGAGAACTAAAATTACGAGGCCGCAAAGTAGAAAGTTAAAGTCATACCAGATGGCTGAAAGGTCAGACAAAAAAGTGGACATATAACTAAAAGTGGACTATTGAGGCAAAAATGAGTGTCATTACCTGCTAACTATTTCTCTAAATACACTATAATACTTTACCCTCTCTTCAATTAAACAATGTCGTAGAAATAGAAGTCGTCTTTGGTATGAACTCATAATTAATCCCCAGATAGAACTTTATTAGCAGTTCTAAATAACTGATGAACTTTACTACTGCTATTTTGGGTTTACCAAAAAACAACCAATATATTTCTTCTTTAGCTACTGTTTTAAAATTTTAGCAGTAGATTTGCAGTTTCGAAAAAAGACCATGATTTATTTCTTTCTAAGTCAACCTGCGACCGTTTACACTTTACAAGTAAAACGGCAACTTTCTGCAACTGATATCCAAAAACTTGAATGGCTCTTTGGCGGAGCCAGCCTCCAGCAAAAAGAAGCACTTGAGGGATTTTATGTTGGCCCAAGAGCTGCCATGGTGACTCCCTGGAGTACCAATGCAGTGGAAATTACCCAAAACATGGGACTGACAGATATCGTCAGAATTGAAGAGTTCAAAAAAGTAGATGAAGACTTTGCAGACTTTGATCCTATGCTTTCCAGAAAGTATAGTGGGCTTGATCAGCAAATCTATACGATCAATATAACACCGGAACCTGTTCTTGAAATAACAGATATTGCAGCCTACAATAAACAGGAAGGACTTTCTCTGAGTGAGGACGAGGTAGAGTACCTTAACTCTCTTGCTGTCAGACTTGGAAGACCTCTCACCGATTCAGAGGTCTTTGGTTTTTCTCAGGTAAACTCCGAACATTGCCGTCATAAGATCTTCAATGGACGATTTATTATAGATGGAGAAGAAAAACCTGTGTCTCTTTTTAAATTAATTCGTAAAACCTCTGAGGAAAATCCAAACGAAATCGTTTCTGCCTATAAAGATAATGTAGCCTTTATCAAAGGACCTGTTGTCGAGCAGTTTGCTCCCGGCCGTTCGGATGTTCCCGATTATTATACAACATCTGATTTTGAATCCGTAATATCCCTGAAAGCAGAAACTCACAACTTCCCTACTACAGTAGAACCGTTTAATGGGGCTGCTACGGGTTCAGGAGGTGAGATTCGTGACAGACTTGCTGGTGGACAAGGGTCTCTCCCACTGGCAGGAACTGCTATTTATATGACAGCTCTTTCTCGTTTGGCAGAGGATCGTCCATGGGAACGTGGTGTGGAAGAAAGAAATTGGCTATACCAAACTCCAATGGATATTCTGATTAAGGCATCTAATGGAGCTACTGACTTCGGAAATAAGTTTGGCCAACCACTTATTACGGGTTCGGTTTTAACATTTGAACACCAGGAAGATGGCCGTAAACTGGGTTATGACAAAGTAATAATGCTGGCCGGTGGTATTGGTTATGGCAAAGCCAATCAGGCTAAAAAACATAAACCTAACCCTGGAGATAAAATTGTTCTTCTGGGTGGAGACAACTATCGTATTGGTATGGGTGGTGCAGCAGTATCTTCTGCCGATACAGGTGAACACGGTAGTGGAATAGAACTCAATGCTGTTCAGCGTTCTAATCCTGAAATGCAGAAACGAGTTGCTAATACGATACGTGCTATGGTAGAAAGCGATAATAATACTATCATTTCTATTCACGATCATGGTGCAGGCGGTCACTTAAACTGTCTTTCTGAACTTGTAGAAGAAACCGGAGGTAAAATTGACCTCAATAAGCTACCTGTTGGTGATCCTACCCTTTCTGCAAAAGAAATTATCGGAAACGAATCGCAGGAACGGATGGGATTGGTTGTCAGTGAAAAAGATATAGAAACACTACAAAAAATAGCTGATAGAGAACGTTCTCCTATGTATGTTGTAGGAAATGTGACTGGCGATCATCGGTTTACTTTTCAATCAGAAACAAGTGGAGCTAAACCTATAGATCTTGAACTGAAAGATATGTTTGGCAATTCGCCAAAGCTGGTAATGGAAGATCGTACAGTGAAAAAGACCTATCAGCCTGTAACGTATGATCAAAGTAAATTCAGTGAATACCTTGAACAAGTGCTTCAGTTAGAAGCTGTAGCTTGTAAAGACTGGTTAACAAACAAAGTTGACCGTTGTGTAGGTGGTCGAGTAGCTAAACAACAATGTGCAGGACCTTTGCAGTTACCTTTGAATAACTGTGGAGTAATGGCACTGGATTTTCAAGGTAAAGATGGAATTGCGACATCCGTTGGACATTCGCCACTTTCTGCACTGATTGATCCGGCAGCAGGTAGCCGTAATGCCATTGCAGAGGCGTTGTCAAATATTTTGTGGGCTCCTATCAAAAGTGGATTAAAAGGTGTTTCCTTATCTGCAAACTGGATGTGGGCCTGTAAGAATGAAGGAGAAGATGCCCGCCTGTACAAAGCAGTGGAAGCCTGTTCAGAGTTTGCCATAAAGTTGGGAATCAATATTCCTACCGGGAAAGACTCACTTTCTATGAAGCAGAAATACAAAAATGATGAAGTAATTGCTCCAGGTACTGTGATTATTTCTGCTGTAGGTCATTGCGATGACATTACACAGGTAGTTGAACCGGTACTACAGAAAAACGAAGGTGCCATATACTACATTAACCTTTCAGCAGATACCTATAAATTAGGTGGTTCTTCATTTGCCCAAATAGTGAACCGTATTGGAAATGAAACACCTGATGTAGTAGACGCAGCTCAATTTAAGAAGGCTTTTGATACAATTCAGAAGCTGATTAAAGCAGAACTGATCCAGGCAGGACACGATATTGGAAGTGGTGGTTTGATTACAACCCTGCTGGAACTATGCTTTGCTGATCGTGATCTGGGTGCAGAACTTGATCTGAGCAGTCTGGGTGAAAAAGATTTAATTAAATTACTTTTCTCAGAAAACATTGGTATTGTTTTTCAAGCAACAGAAGGAGAAGAAAAACGTATTGAAGCTACTCTCAGTGCGGCTAATGTTTCATATCATAAAATTGGTCGGGTAACCTCTCTGCCTAACCTGGTAATCACAGTAGAAGGAGCACAAACGGTACAGTTGAATATTGATTACCTGCGTGATGTGTGGTTTAAAACCTCTTATCTGCTTGACCAAAAACAGAGTGGTCCTGTAAAAGCAAAAGAACGGTTTGACAATTACAAAAACCAGCCACTACACTATACTTTTCCTTCTCAATTTGATGGAAAGAAGCCAGTGATTGATACTACAGTTCCTCGTCCAAAGGCGGCTATTATTCGTGAAAAGGGAAGTAACTCTGAACGTGAACTTGCCAATGCGCTCTATCTTGCAGGTTTTGACGTGAAGGATGTACACATGACTGACCTAATTTCAGGTCGTGAAACACTGGAAGATATTCAGTTTATTGGTGCTGTTGGTGGTTTTTCTAACTCTGACGTTTTAGGATCTGCTAAAGGATGGGCAGGAGCATTCCTGTATAATGAAAAAGCGAAAATGGCTTTAGAGAACTTCTTTAACCGTCCGGATACCTTATCTGTAGGTGTTTGTAATGGTTGTCAGCTGTTTATAGAGCTAGGGTTAATTAATAAAGACCATGCAGCGAAACCTAAAATGCTACACAACAAAAGTGGCAAACACGAAAGTATCTTTACCTCATTGACAATACAGAAAAATAAATCTGTCATGTTGTCAACATTGGAAGGATCTACACTTGGTGTATGGGTATCTCATGGAGAAGGAAGATTCCAGCTACCCTATCAGGAAGATCAGTACCGGATTGTGGCTAAGTATGCCTATGAAAACTATCCAGCGAGCCCGAACGATTCAGACTTCAATACGGCTATGTTGTGTGATGAAACAGGTCGCCATCTGGTCATGATGCCACATATTGAGCGTTCTTTGTTCCAGTGGCACTGGGCAAATTATCCAAAAGGCCGCAAAGATGAAGTAAGTCCATGGATGGAAGCATTTGTGAATGCAAAAAAATGGATAGACGTTGTGAATACACAAAACGTTAAACAGGAAGTTTATTAATCCGGTTTAGTTGAACAGATAAAATAACAAAGCCTCCAATTCCGGAGGCTTTGTTATTTTATCTATCCCCACCTCTGACATTATGTATAAGAAGCAAATAGTTAGTAGATTCTCCATGTAGATTACTACTTTTGACAAGGCATATTACTACTATTCGCTGACATCTTATTTCTATGCTTACTCGCCGTGCATTTGTTGTACCCAAAGCTGGTTCACTGAAAAACTTATATATACAGGAACAAACCCTTCCATTGCCTGATTCAGATCAGGTAACCATTGCAGTGAAGGCAATTGGACTCAATTATGCAGATATCTTTGCCATCAAGGGTCTTTATAGTGCTACACCAAAAGGAGCTTTTGTACCGGGATTGGAGTATGCAGGTGAAGTAGTACAGGTAGGAAGTAAAGTTACCCATCTGAAGGTAGGAGACAAAATCATGGGAGTAACCCGATTTGGCTCTTATACAACGCACCTGAATATAGACGCCCGTTATGTCATGCCTTTACCTGAAGGATGGACTTTTGCAGAGGGAGCCGCATTTCCGGTACAGGTACTCACTGCCTATTATGCATTAGTGCCACTGGGAGCTTTAAAAAACGGACAAACTGTTTTAATTCATAGTGCAGCAGGAGGAGTGGGCATTCTGGCAAATCGCATTGCCAAACGTCTGGGGGCCTATACAATTGGTGTTGTAGGGAACGCTTCCAAACTGGAACTATTGCATAAGGAAGGATACGACGGTGCTGTAATACGTTCCACTCAATTTAAAAATGATGTACAAAAAGCTCTTCAGGGACGTGAACTAAATATTGTACTGGAAACAACCGGAAGTAAATACTTTTACTGGAGTTATGAATTGCTGGCGTCTCAAGGCCGTTTGATTGCCTATGGATCAGCACAGTTCACTACACAAGGAAATCGGCCTAATTATTTCAAACTAGTTTGCCGATATTTGTTTCGTCCACGACTTTCTCCCCTAAAAATGATTCCTCAGAATAAATCGCTGATGGCCTTTAATCTGATCTGGATTTATGAGAAGGCCAAACTAATGCAAGAATTATGGGCAGAAATCAATGTATTGAAACTCCCTCCTCCTTTAATTGGTCATACGTTTTCTTTTGAACAACTGCCACAAGCATTACAACTCTTTCAGACAGGAAAAACTGTTGGAAAAATAATTGTAGAAGTCAGCTAAGCTCTCTATGCAACTATCCACTCAAATACAATACATACTTGTTCTCCTGATTCTCCTGACAGGAATAACCCTGAGCATAAAGGCACAAAAACTCACTACTCCGGCAGCCATTACGGGAGGCTTGCTTGGGTTTCTTGTCTTTCTGGGTGCTGGCTTTCCAGGACTGATTATGATGGCAAGTTTTTTTGTAATGGGAACTCTGGCAACTTCTTGGAGATCGGCATACAAAGCCTCTATGGGTTTGGCAGAGGAAAATAAAGGTCGCCGAAAAGCTTCACAGGTTATTGCCAATGCAGGTGTGGGAGGAATACTGGGGCTTCTAAACTGGCTGTTTCCTTATCAATCAGAATTATTCCAACTAATGCTGGCAGCCAGTTTCGCTTCTGCCAGTTCAGATACATTGTCCAGCGAACTAGGTAATGTTTATGGAAAAAGGTTTTACAATGTTATTAGTTTCAAACCAGATAATCGGGGGTTAGATGGCGTTGTAAGCCTGGAAGGAACTTTGCTAGGGATGCTGGGAAGTTGCATCATTGCAGGTATTTATGGATTGGGATTTGGTTGGACCTGGAATCTTGTATGGATTGTGATAGCAGGAACGGTTGGAAACCTCTCAGATTCAGTATTAGGTGCAACAATGGAACGAAAACAATACTTGTCTAATGATGCAGTCAATTTTCTCAATACGCTGATTGGTGCATCAACCGCTATGTTAATCTATTCTATTGTTTCTCAATGATCCATATTAAAAGTAAAGTATCTATCGTCTGTATAAAATATTACTTGATTTCAGATAAGACAAACAAAAAATAGTCTGAAGAGGAATCTTCAGACTATTACAAGCCCTTACCTGATTTAGTAAACTACTAATCCTACTTATGCTCCAGTAGCATTTTTGAGCGAAGCTATATCAATTACAAAACGGTAGCGAACATCACCCTTCAGCATGCGTTCGTATGCTTCATTGATTTGATCCATAGTAATTAGTTCGATATCAGAAACGATATTATGCTCTGCACAAAAATCCAGCATTTCCTGAGTTTCAGCAATGCCGCCAATCATAGAACCAGCAAGGCTTTTTCGACCTGGAATCACGCTAAAAGCATGTACGGGAAGAGAATGTTCGGGAGCACCAACCAGGGCAATGGTTCCATCTACTTTAAGCAATCGCAGGTATGCATTCATATCATGTTGTGCAGAGACGGCATCAATGATAAAATGCAGACTCCCTGCATATTTTTTCATCTGTTCCGGATCTTTGGAAAGCACGGTTTCATCTGCGCCCAGACGTTTGGCCTCTTCGAACTTTGACTCAGAGGTAGTAAAAGCCACTACATGTGCCCCCATCGCTTTAGCCAGTTTAATTGCCATGTGCCCAAGGCCGCCAATGCCTACTACTCCTACTCTTTTGCCAGGTCCTACATTCCAGTGTTTCAGTGGTGAATAGGTAGTTATACCAGCACACAATAAGGGAGCAGTCGCTGCCAGATCCAGATTTCCAGGTACACGCAATACAAAGTGCTCATCTACCACAATACTCTCTGAATAGCCACCATAGGTTCGAGTTCCCAAATGTTTGTCGGGATCGTTATAGGTTCCGGTAAATCCAGGAATGCAATACTGCTCCAGACCCTCTTTGCAATGTTCACACTCACGACAGGAATCTACCATACATCCTACAGCTGCCAGATCTCCTGCCTTAAACTTGGTAACACGATCACCAACACGGGTTACTCTACCAACAATTTCATGGCCAGGTACAACCGGATACACAGAACCATGCCATTCGTTGCGGGCAGTATGTAAATCAGAATGACAAACACCACAATACAAAATTTCAATCTCAATATCATATGCCGCAGCATTTCTTCTTTGAATGGTAAGCGATTTTAAGTGTGCATCTGCAGCCTCTGTACCAAAGGCTTTTACACTTTTTGTAACTTTACTGATTTCCATCTGAATACTAATTTTTAATACTTATAATTTTACACAAAGTCTTTACAAGGCTCTTTTTTTATGTTAGTGCTTGTCGTAATTAACACTATAACCCTTAACAACGGAGCAAATTTACTCTATGAGGTAGTGTAAAGGATAAAGAATTTCAAATAAAAAAATATGAATTTCAAACAATCATAACCAAAAATCATACAGGTTGTTTAAAGAATTTTATAAGGCCTGCAAAAGTAGTATTCGTACAGTTCTTATAGACAATCCTTAGGTAGTTGTAAAAGTTTGTGATGAAAGAAAAAATATGTAGGCTGGCTGAAATCTATCCCATCCACATTGGTCAAATTATTTCTTCAGGATGGGTTTAGGTCGCCTTTTAACTACAGAGAAGCAAACTTGCTAAGGTCTTAAGTAGAAGAAGGCAGGATTTTTTATGTATTTTCCCTGTAACACTAACTTCAAAAATTATGAGTCAGGCATTTATTCGGGAAAGTGATGACCAATGGTTATCAGATGTAGCTCCAACATTACCGGCATTGATCGTATATCTGACACGAAATAACAATGGTATACGGGTATATGAATCGAAAAATAGTACTGATCAGGACGGGCGCGAAATTCATGTTATGAGTAATGGGCTGTCTTATGCAAAAGATGCTGATGGTAAATGGGAGATTGTGTGATTTATTTCTTCGTTTCAATAAGTAAATTGGTAGATAATAAAAAGGGGTTGAGCAACACCCAGTGGTGGTCGGAAGAAATTCCGACCCCTTACGTTTTAAAGACTTTGTTGGGATCTCCACCCGCCAGTGTGATCATGATAGTGGTTATAAGTTCTCTGAGTTGTAAGACAACTCTTCTTTTTGCCG
>NZ_JASJOR010000032.1:0-106708 GCF_030068545.1 Xanthocytophaga flava
ACATACAGATAAAGCCTTACTTTGATGAACATACTCTATATAAGTAAGTTAGCCATATTCTATCACTCTTGTATTTTGTTGCCAATAAATAAAAAAGTCGGAAGATATTTCTTCCGACCATGACTGGGTTTCCATCTGCTTTAAACAAGGGAGATTGTAGCAAAATTTCCGAACGTTCCAGAGGCTTGATAAAGTTTTCTGTAAAAATGCACGCATATCCTCCCGGCTCGCCAGAAAGAATGTCAACACTATAAGGAATGTGTGGATTCGCAAAATACAGGCACACACCGTCTAGTTCAACACTACTGCGGTCAGTATAGGTGATTACTGTTTTGCCAGTGCTTAATACAATTTTATAGAAATGCCTGCGACCAAACATGGAATGGCCTGTCTGGCATAGGGCAGCTTCATATACCCTAAAACCTTTTAGTTTCAGGTCGTCGTTTAATTCCAGGGTTGGAAAAGTATGAAGTGTTTTCATTTATACAAAAGTATAAAATTCACACAATAATAAGTCAAAGGTAATCCTTATTCTCCTCCTCTAAACCATCGATACCCATAGGCATTGAGAATAATTGTGTGTCTGCCGTCCTCATCGGCAATACTTTCCACCTTATTAATTAGATCAATCAACCGTTGAGTCTTTGCTTGCCGGGTTGTTAAAACCAATTCTTCCCCTTTGGCAGTGAAATTATGAACAAAAACCAGGATCTCTTCTTTGAATTCGTAACGCATCACCAGAATACCTTTAGGCTTTACAGGAATGATCTCCCAGGAACCAAAGCCTATCTCGGGACATTCTTTCCGAAGGCGGATCATGAATGCCATCCAGTTAAACAACGAATTGGGATCTCGTTTCTGGTCTTTCACATTGACCTGCTTATACGAATAGATTCCTTCTGAAATTACAGGTTTTACTTCTTTGTTTGAATCAGAGAACCCAGCTTGACCTTCTGAGGACCATTGCATAGGTGTACGAACAGCTTCACGTTCTTTCAGCGACAGATCGTCTCCCATCCCAATCTCATCTCCATAGCGAATTACCGGAGTACCAGGCAAAGTAAACATCAGGCTATAAGCGAGCTCAATCTGCTGGCGATTGCCCAGCATAGAGGCGAGCCTGCGACGAATGCCCCGGTCATAGATCTGCATGTTTTTTTCCGGACCAAATTCCTGGAATACACGCTGTCTTTGTTCCTCTGTAAGCCGTCCCAGATCCAGTTCATCGTGATTTCGAAGAAAATGCGCCCACTGAGAAGTTGGATTAATTTCACGAGTAGCTTCTAGTGCCTTTTGTAAAGGTTCGATTTCAGTTGAGGCTAGCGCATAAAACAGATGTTGGTTCACAAAGAAGTTAAACATCAGATGAATGCCGTCACCTGCCTCGCCAAAGTAGTTGACCGTTTCCTCTGGCAACACATTGGCTTCTCCCAATAAAATTGCATCTCCCTTTCGCCATTGCAGAAACCGCCGTAATTCTTTGAGATAGCCATAATGTAGCTTCGTGCTGTCAACATCCGGCTTGGGAGATTCCAGCACAAACGGAACGGCATCCATCCGAAAACCCGAAACACCCAACTGCAACCAAAATCCAATAATCTTTAAGATTTCATCCCGCACCTCAGGGTTGTCTGTATTCAGGTCGGGCATATGGTCATAAAACCGATGAAAGTAATAAGACCCGGTTTTGGGGTCCTTAGTCCAGGTAGCTTTCTGTACACCTGGAAACACCATACCCTTGTTCCAGTTGGAAGGTTTGTGATCAGACCACACATACCAGTTCCGTTTGGGATTGTCTTTGGAAGCACGAGCTTCTTTAAACCAGAGATGCTGATCCGAGGTGTGATTCACTACCAGGTCAATGATAACCCGTATACCCAGTCCTCTGGCTTTATGCATAAAATTTACAAAGTCACCTGAGGAGCCATGTCGTGGATCAACACCATAATAATCGGAAATATCATATCCATTGTCTTTGTTGGGAGTTGGCTGAAACGGAGCCAGCCATATTGTATCTACCCCTAATGCATGCAAATAATCCAACCGTTCGATAAGACCTTCAAAATCCCCTACTCCATCGTTATTTCCATCTTTAAACGATTCAAGATCCAGACTATAAATTACTGCGTTTTTGTACCAGAGATGTTCTAACATAGTTAAGTGCTTAAATTACCTGAGGGATGACTTTTGTTCCAAAATCCTGTATAAATGTTTTTTGATCTCTATTTACATTGTGGAGGATAATCCTTTCAAAGCCAAGCGCCTTGTATTGACGTATTTTCTCAATATGAAAATCTGTATCAGAAGAAATGTCTATTTTGTCGGGTAGATCTTCGGGTTTAACCAACTCACCCAGCGCGTCAAATTCGGCTACCGTACGCAATTGTCCCAGCACATTTCCCTGAAAGATATTGGTACGCCACTGATCATAGGCACCTATCAAAGCTTCTTCTTCTGAACGGGCATAGGATAGTTGTACCTTCAGATACATAGGCTTCCCGTCCCCTCCATTCTGGCGAAATGCGTCAACCGTCTTTTTCAATTCTTCTATTGGCTTCGATATAGTCACTATCCCATCTGTCCAGCCTCCCATCCAACCGGCAGTTTCAGCTGTAACAGCAGCACCAATCAGCAAAGGTTTAATTTTGGGAAGTGTATAGAGCTTTGCATTTTCAACTGTAAACGAACCTTTGTAATGCACCATTTCGCCATTCAATAGCTGACGAATAACCTCTACACTTTCTTTCAAGCGTATATTTCGATCCTGCTTTGCAGGCCAAAGTTCGCCTGTGATAGCCTCATTTAATGCCTCGCCACTACCCAATGACACCCAAAATCGCTCAGGAAACATTTCACATAAGGTAGCTATAGCCTGTGCCAGTACAGCAGGATGATACCGTGGCCCCGGAGACACTACCATACCAAATGGAAGAGAAGAGGTATTCATGGCCGCTCCTAGCCAGGCAAAAGAAAACCCACTTTGCCCCTGCCGTTCACTCCAGGGATAAAAATGGTCTGATGAATTCACTGCCTGAAATCCAGCCTGTTCTGCCATAGAGACATAAGTGAGCAGTTCACTGGGTTTAAACTGTTCGTGTGATGCGTGGTATCCAATTAAAGCCATTCCAGTATACGAGCTAAGTGTAAAAAATTACCATACAGATGTCCTACTATGCAAAAATTTAGTGCCAGCTTGTTTGGAGAAATTGGCTATAAGTGGGTTATTTTGTCTGTATGAAACTCTTCCTTGAATTACTTACTAAAATCAGAGAAGATAAAGAATGCATTTATCTGGACAGATCGTTTATCCCTCGACCTCCTGAAGGTCTACTTTTGCCAGAAGATATCATACTATTTTATACCCATTGTGGTGGGGTAGAACTCTTTCCGAATAAAAATTATTCGATGAAGATAGTAGCTCCTCAGGATTTTGTAAGAGCCAATCCGATTATTGCAGGAACAGATGGAGAGGATGACAGAAGCTATAATTGGTTTATTATTGGAGAATCCGGCTCTCAATATATTACGATTGATCTGGCTCAGGAAAGATTAGGTCGGTGTTATGATAGCTTTTGGGAAACCCATGCACTTAAGGGCAATTGTCCTGTTATTGCGACAAGCTTTACTGAGTTATTGGAATCACTTTATCAGCACAAAGGAGAGTACTGGTATTGGTTACGAGATGACTTTCATTCGTTGGGAGATGCATATAATTAAGAGATTAGTATGCAAATACAAATATTGTATTTGAAAGCTATCTTTCCTGACCGAAACTCAGTTATTAAAAAAAGATTGCACCTAGTATCTCTAATATGGAACCAATACCAGATAAAACACTACCAATTGCTTCATATTTTTCGTATTTTTTCTGCCATTTCTTTAAAGCTTCAGGATCGTTCTTTACCCTTTGGTATTGACGATACTTATAATAAATTAACAAAAAACAGAAGCTAATTGAAGCTATAATAATAATTGCTGGTATCATATCATGAATAGATGTTTTTATTGTTCTTCAAAAAATGTATAACCAGCTATCGAAATTCAATTATTTAACTGGCATTCAAACTCTTAATGGACAGTTCAGGATTAAGTAACCTATTAGAAGACAAATAACGGGTAGAAATTTCAATTCTTATTTCAGTACAAGTAAGATAAATAGGACCAGTAATTCCACTATTCTAAACTTTGTATTATAAACCTCTTATTAGTAATAAATCAAACTTTCAACTCCTATATGCAAACGTTCCCGGTAACGTTTTCGCAAATTTATTTATTCCATAACTTGCATTGATTTATAACTTCAATGCATATTTGACAACCAAAAGCTAGCCAATATCCATACAAAATCTTAAAATTGGTATTTTTTTAATAGTAACCCAGTATATTTGCTATGCTATACAACTACAAGGTGTTACTAGCTAAACGACATCATTTTTTCACAGATGTAGCCTAATCTTTTTTATTCAAAGTAAGTGCCTTCCTGGATAGATTCTTTCTCCTATTTTTTTGTCAGGAGGATATGTCTGTTCGGAACTTCAGTAACCTGTTATGTAAGGTCCATAATAACCTATTACATTTTTTGGAATCCTCTTTACAGATAATGCCAGTTATAGGGCTTTATCTGGTGGATATATTTTTTTCCTATGTTCAATCTAAAGAATATCTCTCATGCGAACAAAGTTTCTTTTTACTTATTCATTACTAACCCTTTCCAGTTTGTTTTTAAGTTGTGAAGTGAATCATCAAACCATTAAGCCTGTTTCTGATGATGAAACTATAACAGCTGCAGCCACTTGTAGAGCACAGGGTTGGGCCTCTCAAAATGGCGGAACAACGGGTGGAGGCACAGCTACTCCGACGGTTGTCACCAACTATACTCAACTCAAGGCTGCTATTACCAACACCGGTGTAAAAGTTGTACAAGTAAACGGCACTATAACTATCCCTTCCGGTGGACGAATTTCGTTTCAGGATCAAACAGGGAAAACTATTTTTGGAACAGCGGGAGCGAAACTGGTTTCTACAGATCAGACAAAGGACAACTCCGGAATCCTGTATGTAAAACGATGCCAAAACATCATCTTTCGTAATCTAATTTTTGAAGGCCCTGGAGCGTATGATACAGATGGATGGGACAACTGTACTATAGATGCCAGCACCAATGTATGGGTAGATCACTGCGAGTTCAGAGATGGTGTAGATGGCAACCTTGATATTAAAAATGCTTCTGATTATATCACTGTCTCCTGGACCAAATTTTCGTATCTAAAGGCTCCCAAACCGGGTGGTTCAGGTGGTTCGGATGATCACCGATTCTCCAACCTACTTGGCTCCTCAGATGGTGCTACAGGAGACAGAGGAAAACTACGGATTACCTTCGCCCGTTGCTGGTGGGCTCCAGGGTGCAAAGCACGTATGCCTCGTGTGAGATTTGGCAAGGTGCATGTGGTAAACAGCTATTTCAACAGTACAGTGAGTAGCTCCTGTATACAGGCCGGCTTTGAAGCAGATCTTCGTATCCAGTCAAATGTATTTGAAAGCGTAAAAAATCCAATTGACCTGATGGATAACAAATCAACAGCAGTACAGGAAATCTCTAATCTATTTACCAGTGTATCAGGTACAAAAGCTGGCAACGGCAAAACAGCCTTTACGCCTCCATACACTGTATCTGTATTGGGTACATCCAGTGTTAAAAGTACTGTAACTTCTTCTACTGGAGCAGGAGCTACTTTATCAGGAAATGTTTGTACTTACAGCGGTATCTAAACTGGTTCAACAGAATCACACTTTGCATTTGATAGACTTATCAGACAGTAATTTTCAGTGTGTACAAGACTATCCTGCTATTCGGCTCATTGGATATTTAACTCAATTTCTCATTTATTGTTGAAATCCATGAGCCTCTGAGAAAGCAGTCACTGAACAATATCCTGTCTCTTCTACATTCACTTTTTACTTTTACCTAAATCTGATTGACTGATGAAAAAAGTAGCATACATTTTTTTACTAGTGGCTAGTCCCTTGTGTATCTTTTCCTGTGAACAGGCTAATCAGCAGGATGTATTACCTAAGCCACCCATAGATGAAGCTGTTCAGGCATCTGTTTTTGAAACCATCATTGATGCTAGTTCATTCAGTAACTACACAGTCTTTGAATCTCAGTGGAACTATCTCTACCCATGGGGAAGTGATCACAATGGAAGTGCCCGCATGTACGGTAGTACCACAGATCACAACCATATTTCTTTATCCAATAGTGAGCTAACCCTGACAGCCAGCAAAATCTCCTGGAACGAAGGAAATAGCTCTACTCACAATGTACCAATCCATTACCATTCCGGAGCTATTCATGCCAAACATCAGATTCTCATCAATGACCAGTTCCCCAATTATGAAGTACGTGGAACCTTCCAGGCACCATCAACAACAGGAACTTGGCCTGCATTTTGGTTAACAGCTGTAAATAGCTGGCCACCAGAAAGTGACATTCTGGAATTCAAAGGAAACAATGAAAACTGGTTTAATACATTTCGGACTTCATCTGATGTCTCTACTACACGAGTTGCAGTATCCTCACCTGGAAGCTGGCATATTTATAAAGCCTGGATTACCAAAGTGAATGCAACAGAAGTAGACATCCACTATTATATAGATGGAGTTTGGAAAGGGGTACACAGAGGTAACTTTGTGGGCAAACCGATGTGGATTATTATCAATCTGCAGATGGAAGGCTCCAGTGGAAGTCCCGGCCCTACTACAAATACAATATACAAGGCTAAAGATATCTACATTGGCCGAAGCCGTGCCTATTAAATTAAGTATTGATTGCAATCAGAGAAATATCTCTGATTGCAATTACTGAGAATCATAGACTAGTTATGCTTTTTTTACAACACTTATCCTACAAAATGTGATAATTCTACAGGATAATCTGGAATGGTTGATTGAAATTCTATCAACTCATTCAAATTCTCTAATTTTTCTTTGCCTACTTCTACGAACCATAAACATTGAAGCAGAATTTCAGGATCATATCCATCTCCAAAAGCTGCTACACAGTACTTTTCTGAAATACTCTTGATCAGATATATTTCGATATAAGTTTTAAAAGGATCAAAAGGCTTTGATTCAATAAAAGGCTCATATTTGCCTTGTTCCACCAATTTTTGCTGTTTTTCTACACTTTCCAGAGATCCTTCAAAATACCCAATCAGATATAAATTGGTTATTGGTTCTATCAGTTTACTTTCAGCATATTTTTTTATAATTGAAAACTTATGTTCATAACCTCTTCTAATACTTTTCTCATAGTATTTATCATCTCTCCCAAACAAAGCCAGGAGCGGTTTCAAAAAATATCTATAAAAGGCAAAACCAATTTTTTCCCAATTCATATAATTAAGTAATGTGGTTTCTCATTGTCTTTTATTTATAAAGCCAATCAAAATGCAGTTCATAAGTGAATATATACAAACTACTATCAGAGCAGAAGATATCCAATCCTGCATATCATTATCAGATTGTACGACAATAAAACACAAAACTATAAAGGGTAAAAACTGCACAATCGTAATTCCTTTAAAATAAAAGAAATGCAGCAAATGGAATATCGTATAAGGTAATGCATAAATCATTACACCCATAACAATGAAAAGCTTTACTTGTTGATTTAACTGATCTAATACTATTGCCAGTACCCATTCATATGTAAAGAGTATTACTATCAATAATAGTACACTCCAGAAATAATATGTGAAGAATACTTTCATCGAACTTATACAAAGAATATACAGATCTCATCTATAGTATGGCTGGTAAGACGATACCCATTCAAGGTGAACAATATACCCTGAATGAATATCCATAATAGTAGTAGTGAGATCACTGTAAACACGAAACATGGCAAAGCCAAGAGCATTTGCATACGCTTGTTTTTGCTATTTACCACATACCAATCCAATAGAATGGTAAGCATAACACCAAGTGTAAACATAACCACCACAGTTACCTTTTCAGCTTTACTCGTAGCTATTAGTATTCGACACAGTATGCCAGGCAGAAATACTCCATAAATAAAAGAAAGTAATACCAACAGATATATTGCTCGTTTAACCTGTTTGCTTACAGTTATCTGTTTTGAGTCACCCACTTTCTTTATTTCTTTAGTCAACCATTAATTTCTTGTCACTGAAAAAGGTAATCTTAGTTTGAAAAAAGACGAATATTACAACCAGATTACCTTAATTGCTACCTTTATAGATTCAACTAATTCATCTGAAGGTTGATAACATCTACCTTCCATAAACGTATATAGCTTTGTTGCATATTTAACAGACGACTAACCAAACTTTGAGTTAAGAACGAGCCATTGAACCTGCCTATACCTATGAAATTATATCTGTTATACTTCCCAAAATTGTCTTTCCTGATTGGATGTTGTATATTTTTTTCTGCTTGTGGATTGATAGGCAGCAAAGGAGCACCTAACGGATTGTATCTTCTATATGAGAGATCATTAACTGAAAGTGAAAAAGCTTTAATTAAAGAAAAGAGAACTCTTGTCAAAGGAATCACTCTCTATGACAGAAAAGGAAATGAAGTGGAAAATGGCAAAATCCTGGTAGAAAAACAAGGTACCATGTACAACTTTGTAGAGGTAGGAGAATGGTACGTCACATTTCCCAAAAAAAATTCATTGGATTTGAAAACCGGAGCATATCATATCGAAAGGAAATACGATCAAAAAGGAAATATGATTGCCCAGGATGTTTTTTTACAAGGAAAAACAGATTCACTTATCAGAGTACGAAAGATGACAAGTACTCTAGACACTCTGAACCAGAAAGTAGTGTTAATAGAGAATTGGAGAGTGTATGACAAAAACGAAGTGCTAACGGACACCTATTCTCTTGTTTCTCCTGAATTTGAAAAAACGCTTAGTGATCGGCTTAAGCCCAAATATCAATATGGCAAACATGTGAGATATAATCCGGATGGAACGATTAAAAGTTCTAAGTTGTATGATCTTCCAGACAAAGTTAAAACCAAGTAAAACTTGTCATCTTACTCCAATAACCTATTATGTTCACTTTTTCTGAAACTGTCGGTATAGATCCTGGTAGTCAATATTTACGAATTATTCATAACAACAAGTTAATATTTAATGAACCTGCCCATTTTTCTATTGATTCAGTTGAAAACAAAATTTCAGGTATTGGCAATACGACACGTACAACCAAAGAAAGCATAGTTGTATCTCCAGTTAACTACACAATAAGTGACTTTATTGGCTTTGAGCATTTAATGAAGCAGGCCCTGAAACAAGGCTTAGCAAACAGGTATAGCTCCTATAAATCATACAAAGTTTTTTTCAGTCTACCTACTCAGGCTACCGAAGCAGAAAAAAGAACATACAAAGACAGTGCAGAACATGCAGGAGCTAAAGAGGTATATATGATTCATCAGAATATCTGTGCTGCTTTAGGAATGAATATACTACACGAAAAGAAAGACTTCATTCTGATTGAGTGGGGTGCCAGTAAATTTGATATTTCTGTATTTGTTAAAGGATTTCCTGTATCAGTAGGAAGTGTCCGCATGGGTATTCGAACATTGAGTAATCTCCTTCTCAATCATCTTTCCAGCAATTATCAGGTTCCTATTATCAACAAAGATATAGAACATATCTTAATGGATTTAAAGGCAATCTCTTCTAAAAATGAATTCAGAATTGGTACAACAATAATTTCTTTTCAGAGTATCCAACCTATTCTGAATGCCTATTTTACCTTTGTCAACCTTGAAATTCAGAACACTCTTGCAGCTGTCAAAACTTCAATAGATTTTGAAAAAGTAATGAGCAAAGGAGTTCATTATACCGGTGGAGGATCGACCTTTGAATATATGAGGAAACAACTCACCTTTGATCAGGAAATTTCCTATACTCTTAGCCAAAGTCCTTTACTGGATACTATCAATGGATTAAAAATGGTAATTACCCAACCAACAGCCTACAAACCTTATCTTATGATTTAGGCTATCCAGGAATTTGAGAAGTATTTTATAAAATATGCTTCCAGGTTGGAAAGTATTTGTTTATCCAAGGGGTGAGAAGAAACACAAGCAAACGCACTCCTATCAACAGAACCACTAATGTAGTGACTGGTACAGGATGAATCCGCATCAGAACCTCTCCTAATAAGATCAATAGAAGGATAATACCTGGATAGCCGATTAACCAGGATAAAATCTTTGTTTTGAATTTTTCAAGTATGTGTCGCATAAGCAAGGTTGATAAGATATTGAATACTAGCGGGTAACCATATGTATTACATTAATTCTTTTACCTTTGAAGACGGGTAAAAACAGCTTTTACTTTATACATATTTCACTTTTTTAGTTGGTACCTAATCAGCAACAGGAGGTATTTCCTGCTGCTGATAGTTATCTATTTAAACCGCTACGGCTGGAGCCACTTCATGTTCGCCTGGCTGATAGTTGCCCGGAACAGTACCAAAAGCTCGGTTAATACGGTTCCAGGTATTGATTTGAGTAATGGCTAAGGTAAGATTAGCAATATCAGCTATAGAGAAATAGTTAGACAATTCTTCCCACTCCTTTTCTGCGGGCTCATGATTATCCGATAGTTATTTTCCCGTCATCTTTCTAATCTTCAGATAGTATCGGTTTTCAGATTTAAAAGTTAAAAGCGTTAAATGAAGTAGCAGGTATAACTTTCACTCATATAATAAGAGTTATAGCAAGAGGATATATTACTAAAAAACATAGCTAGTAATAGAACATAGATATTAATCCACAAGAAATATAGAAGGTAAATAACTCTTCTCTAACCAAAATCCTTCTAAAACTAACCGTTTATCAAAAAGTCTCCAGAAATAGTAGAGCAGCTTTCTCTATGGCATAGTTATTTTGCATTATAGACAATGCGAAATACTATTTCACTTTGTCAAATTATGGAATAAGCTGTGTCATATTGTGTATGTTCATTTGGAAAGTTTATACCACAGTTTGTGTCTCTGTTTACCTATTTTATAACCTAAATAATATGCTATAAGACTATGAAAACTCTACGAATGGCTCTGAGTGTCCCTCTACTTTCTATTGCATCCTTCTATATATTCGCTGTATCCATTCATTCCAACAATGGAGAAGCTACAAATGTGGAAAATACTCCAGTAGAAACACATAAAATAGATACTCGTGAAAACCTCACCGCACCTCAGCCTCAAGCACAGTCCAAGGATGAGATAATGGTAGCGGATGCTATAGTGGAAATGAGGGAAAATATGCAGCAGATCACATTAAACAACCATGCGGACAAAGATTTTGCAGGACTGATGAAGGAACTTCACCAAGGAGCCATCGACATGGCACAGATAGAAATAGAACTAGGCAAAAACAATGTATTGAAAGCGAAAGCCAGACAAATTGTTGCGACTATGGAAGAACAGATGTCCAGGCTAACAGCACATACACAAAAAATAGAAAAACAATCTAAACAACAGGATAACAAACAATTCACTACCAATAAATTTTCTCAGATGGTTTCCAAAACTTTTACAAAAATGGATCAGCATATAAGCGAAGATGAGTTGACAGATGATGTAGATCAGGAATTTGTAGTTTTGATGAAGACTCTTTATCAGGGAGCTATTGATATAGCACAGGCAGAAGTTGAGCATGGTAGGGATATGGCCACAAAGCAAATAGCGAAAAATACCGTTGAAGCATTTCAGGATGAGGTGAATCAATTCCAATCCTTACTGGAAAACAACACGTTGACCAGTAGATAATCTCTCTTTTGTTACCAACAGAAGAATAAGGGTTTCATTTATGAGATTATTACATAGAAAGAGGGGTCTTTTCTCAAAGACCCCTCTTTCTATGTATTTCAATATTGAAAATAATCTTTAAGACAACCACTTCAGAGTAAACAATCGGCTCTCTCCAGTATCATTATCAGTAATCAAATGAATCAGGATATCTAATGACGAAATAAATTCTACACAGATACCTTCTATTTTCTCATTTTTAAAACGTGAATCTATTTGTGAAAGGTTAACCATCCGATTGATTGTTAGTGTAGTATCTTTTAGCTGTTCACTTACATTTTCAATCAAACCTATGTAGCTATCGCCAATAACTCCGTCATCATATGCATTGGTTGTATTTTCACTTGTCAGTGTGATTAAAAGCAAATCGGATGCAGCGATATAACAAAGCTCTGATAATCCTACTATATTCTGAAGATCAGTGCCAGGTATAATCAGACTCAGAATCTTAAGTTTGGCATCTTCCTGATGTTCCCAAAAATTCTGACTAGTGATAATGATATGATTGGTAGGATTTGTTCTGTTCCCGCGATTTCCCAATAAGAGTTCGTTGCCTATGGTACAAACACCTTCAATGTTTATCTCCTTTATTCCCTGATCCTGGATTCTGTTAATAAATACCTGAGTTTCAAAAAAAAGAGTTGTTTGTGCTTTGACACCTAACTTATTGTTCAGCAATGGAATTAAACATATTCGTTTGCGAAGTTCAGTTGCAGCAGATCCTACAATCAGAATATACTCTATACCATCAATAGTCAGTATAGTAGCGCCTTCAAAGTCAGTTTTATGAGCTTTGGGAATTCTTTTATCCGGATACTCAAATAATTGCACTGAATCAACTTTTTGATAAGACCTATCAAGAACCAGGATACATGTAGCATCATCCCCAATGATATAAAATTGTCCTTTATAAAAGATGATGGATGAACCTGATGGAAAATCAGCAAGTAGCTGGGTTTTCAGCAACCTAAAATTTGAATCCATTTGTCAAGTCGATTAGTGATCTCATAAAAATAAATGATATAATTATCTGACTCTCACTATTACTCCAATTACTTTCATTTCCTTAGGTAACTTCTTATTAGACCAAAGCCAGTACAGGATCTCCCATACAGGCTTTATTAAATCCTCTTCTACTATACTCAAACAAGGATCTCTACTTCTTCCAGAATGATTAGTAGTAAAGTACAACCAGTCTGACTAGTTACGGAATGTTTGAAACCGGGTGGTGTATAAAGATAATCACCTTCTTTCAAAGTAGTATTTTCCAATATAGCCTCTCCACTCACTACATAAATCTCCTCTCCTCCCGGATGATTATGGTAAGGATAAGAGGCCCCTGGCTCAAATCTGAGCAATATACTCGGAGACCGATGAGTGTCAGTATCATATCGCAGTGATATGACCGAGATACCCTTATACTCTACACTATTCTCAATCAAAGGTTGCCAGGTTTTGGTATCTTTTCGTACCAGATAATCCTGAATGTTGGTGCTTGTATTTTTCATATTCATAAAATGATTAGGTGAATAAAGAATCTATACTCCATTTGTGCACAGGCAATGTGCTCAACAAAAAAGCACCCATACTAAAAGCAAAAACCGAATAGTCTAAAGGCTCTTTGATGGTATAGGAATATGTCATGGCTAAAGCAAACAACAAGGAAAGCACAGCGGCTCCGAAGGCTGCCCAACGGGTTTTAAAGCCTATCAGCAACAAAAGGCCGAGAACTACCTCAACTATGGTACTTATTATAGCCAGAAAGAGAGCAAGACGTTCGGGTACAAAAGAATTTACCTTGGCGGTATAGGTTACAAAGGCACTCCAGCCAGAAGAATTTGTACCCCATAAACTCAGGCGACTAGCTACAGCAGATAGAAATCCGGATGCCAATGCTATACGTACTAAAAAACCAGCTATATTCTGATAGGTATTCATCTTCTGACTTTGTATATAATAGAATTCGATACAAAGATGCAGGAGACAACATCCAAAAAGAATAGAGAATCTTCAGAAAAGCATGTACTTTTTACAAAGCATATGTTTCCTTGTACTGGGAGGGAGAAATTTGAGTTTGTTTTTTAAAGAAATTGGAGAAATAAAACGGATCATTGAAGCCAAGTTTATAAGCCACTTCTTTTATTGTCAGCTTCTCATAGGTGAGTAAGCGTTTAGCTTCTGAAGTTACCAATCCATATATTACACTTTGAGCAGTCTTACCAGTATGGAGCTTAGCCAGTTCGTTGAGTTTTATTTCTGTAGTACCCAGTTGTTGGGCTAGTTGTGCAACTGTATAGTTGTGTTCAAAACTATTCCGAACAGCTTCCAGAAATCGAAGAAATAAGGTGTCAGGTTTCCAGATTTCATCACCCCGTCCCACCTTGGCACGGTTGATCGCAACCAGTATGAGTTTGATATAGCTATGGATTGATACAAAATACTGATATGGTTGTCGAACCAGTTCATACTGAATAGCTTGAAGATACATTTCTGTTATACGCCTATCCACCTGAATTACTTCATTCATCGCAAAGTGACAGAAAAGACCATTATGAAAGATCAGCTCAATATCATGATCATCCTTGCAAAAGAAGTCGAGAGTAAATTCGAGGATATATCCTTTCGTATAAGAATTGGTTTGCAAAGCATGAATTTGTCCTGAGGTAATTGTAATCACGTCTCCAGCTTGCAGAATAAAATCTTTTTCATCGATATTCATCCAGACGCTTCCTTCTGAGCAATAAACCAGCACATACCGCATGACACGTCTGGGTGTGCTTAAGTCTGTTGTTTCCTCCAGTAACCGTATAGTAATCATCTGTTTGTTTTAAAATAGACAATGTATATCAACAATTTATGATTAGCAGAAAAAGGTGCATTATCTTTACTCTATAGTTGAATAATATCGGTTAGTGCCTAATGTTTGCATCTATACCAAATTATCTAAAAGTAACGAATTTGGAAATTCCCTTCATTCTGGTAAACTTGTTTAAACAGGTACATTCCAACACCTTCATGCGTATTTTCATTATCCTCCTTTTCCTGGTAGGAAGCCAAGTCTGCTATGCGAATATGGCATCTCCAATTCAACAAGGCACCTTATCTGTTTCTCCTTTTTCTAGCAGAGACGTTCGTATTCTAAAAGAAAAAATCAACCTGACTATTGGTCCAAATTTTCAGACCGCAGAATATCATATTCAATATATAATAGAAGTTAAATCTGACGGCAAACAAATTCCACTTCTATTTCATGCACAGGATTATGCCAATAACTTTACAGTTCGGATAGATGGAATTACAACTACTCTATTACCCATTCCGGAAAAATATAAAACACTATCCCAAACACCTTTCGAAAAATTTTCATCTTCTTTTAGCAAACCTTATGAATATGAGAATACAGACCGTACAATTATTTATTGGGAAAAGAAATCAGGTTCAATTTATACACTTAAAGACCTTCACTATTTTGAAGCAACTCTTACCAAGGGGATTCATACCATCAGCGTTGACTATATAGCCACTCCATGGATTGATGGTAGCAACTGGGTAAACGAATATCATTTCCGTTATTCTCTTTCACCTGCTAAATACTGGAAATCATTTGGAAGCCTGGAAATTACCCTGGATACCAGAAGCATCCACCTACCTCTCACCACCAATTTAGGGCAACCTTCAAAGGGGAGCCTTAAGACTATCGCGATATGGAATTTTGCTTCATTACCAGCAGAATATTGGTTTATTACCTACACTCCTACTCCATCCAAATTTGCCCAACTACTAATAGCTATCGAACCAGGTGCGCTAACACTAATTCTGACTCTGATTGTTTTCCTTCTGCACATCTTAGCTATCCGCTTCTACCGAAAACACCATCCAGAGAAAAAATTTTCATGGGTAATGATTGCAGGAAGTATCTTAATTCCTTTTTTCATACTAATTATGTATGAGTACTTTTGCGATCTTATCGACTATGTGATAGGAGAACATGCAGCGAAAAATCACGGGTATAGGTTTGTAACACTATTTCTTTATCCTCTGATTTTATTGGTGTATTGGCCAATACTGTGGCAAATAGATAAATATCTGAAACAAAAAATGAATAAATCAGAAAACATCAATACTTCTTCATAATCGCCACCAACATCCGGGTAATAACTTCATACCCTTTGTCTGAAGGATGTAGGCCATCGTAGGTCATATCAATGGATTGTACAGGATACGGATATTCGTCTGTTTCAGGATTATAGGGTATACCTATATACTCCGGATAGGGATAATTTTTATACTCACTTGTAGTAGGATCTTTTAAGCGTTTAAATTTTACCATGTGTTTCAAATCCAGTTTTTTTTGATGGTATAAGTCTACCAATGCAAATTTCTCTACCTTTGCAATACTATCAATAGCCCAGACAAACTGCTCCAGCATTTGTTCGTTTTTAGGCTTATAGGAACCATACGCATTGTTCTTAGGATTATTGATATATACAAAGTCACCCCGCTGCATTGGCGTAATCAGAATAATTTTGGCTTGTGGATTCAGTTCGCGTAGTTTATTGGTAATGAGACGAAAGGAGCCATAGACGGTACCATTGCCAGTGTTATTCTGGTAATCACTTAGTTTACCTAGTAGTCTACCACGCCACCAGTCGTTAGTGCCCAGAAAAATGGAATAGATATCAGCCTTTACTAATCCCAGCTTGTCTACTGACTCTGCAATACCTCCAGAAGTCCACCCATTGTGTCCCTGATTGATGACATGTATATGTGGAAGCTTTTCTGTCACTCCTGTCAGGTATCCTTTGGTGATTCGATTGCCTGTTTCGTCAGGATGGTCGTTGAGATACGTAATTGAATCGCCAATGGCTACCCAGGTAAGTTCTTTGGGTTTAAAAGATGTAAAAAGTAGAAACAGAGAGATTAGTAGAAAAAGCTTTTTCATAGGGCTTGTTATTCAGGTTTAGTGAATATAGACAATAAAGAGGTTGAGTTACCAGAATTATAGTTTCTCTCAATAAAAAATCCTGTAAAGGCAGCTTTACAGGATTCCTGATAACTTCTTTTAAATACTACATCAGCTTACTTACCAGTATAGGCTTTGGCATCTGCTTCACTGATTTCATTGCCACTCATAATCACCAGTCGTTCTACTACATTTCGCAGTTCCCGAATATTTCCACTCCAGGAAAGACTTTGCAGGTAAGCAAGCGCACCTGCATCAATTCGTTTGGGAGCGGTTCCATACTCTTCTGCAATGTCACCCAGAAACTTATCTACTAATAACGGAATATCATCCTTGCGATCATCCAGAGAAGGGACATGTATCAGAATGACACTCAACCGATGGTACAAATCTTCCCGAAAACGGTTTTCGGCAATCTCTTTTTTTAGGTCTTTGTTGGTTGCCGCCAGTACACGTACATTTACTTTAATTTCTTTATCCCCTCCTACTCTGGTAATTTTGTTTTCCTGTAAAGCCCGTAATACCTTGGCCTGAGCAGACAAACTCATATCCCCTATCTCATCCAGAAAAAGTGTACCGCCATCGGCCTGTTCAAACTTTCCGATCCGTTGTTTTACAGCTGAGGTAAAAGAACCTTTTTCATGTCCAAACAATTCGCTCTCTATCAATTCGCTCGGGATAGCCGCACAATTTACCTCAACCAATCCTGCACCAGAACGATTACTTTTTTCATGCAGCTGCCGAGCCACCAGTTCTTTCCCTGCTCCATTTGGCCCGGTAATCAATACCCGTGCTTCTGTTGGAGCTACCTTCTCAATCGCTTCTTTTACACGTTGTATGGGTTCCGAAGCTCCAATAATATCAGATCCCTTGCTTACTTTTTTGCGCAACACCTTGGTTTCTGTCACTAGTGATGACTTATCCATGGCATTTCGCACAGTTACCAGTAAGCGATTCAAATCAGGTGGTTTGGAAATAAAATCGTAGGCTCCTTTTTTGGTAGCCTCTACAGCCGTTTCAATAGTTCCATGAGCGGATATCATAATAAACTGTGTATCTATGCCCTGCTCTTTTGCTTTGGTTAGTACCTCTACGCCATCCATTTTAGGCATTTTGATATCACACAAGGCAACATCATAATGATTTTCAGTTAGCTTGCGTAGTCCTTCTTCTCCATCCTGAGCTTCATCTACTTCATATTTCTCATATTCGAGAATTTCTTTCAGTGTATACCGAATGCTTTTTTCGTCATCAATAATTAATAATCGGGGCATGTATCAGTATGTTTAATAGGTTACAAAGCAAATCAAATGATAAAATTGAACTACACAAAACTATATATAATATTTTGAATAGAAGTTAGTCATATACTTATCTCCCAGCAGAATTACTTAATTGTTCCTTTACTTCTTTAAATGAACTGTAGCTAAAAATATGTAAGTTTTTCAGTAAACTCTGGTATTCCTCTTCTTTATCAGACAAATCAAAGAAGTTTGATTTTCATTGGCTTATATGATAACAACGGACTGTTTGAATAATGTATATCCTCTTTGTAGATTTAATAATTAGCTGATTTTAAAATTATTATACTTAGTATCGCTTCCTGTTTATATGTTTCACGGTTTCAACCGGATTGCTCGTTCTAAAGTTTATATTGCAGCCATACTCTGCATTAGTATAGGAGGCATTGTTGTTGCCCTGTTCTTTTTAATTAATCAGCTGAAACAAAGTTATCAGGCCAGCACTACTATTGAGGAGGTGCTTACTAAGATAGGAGAAGCCAGAAGAGCAGAAAAAGACTTTCTTCTCAAAGATTTTAACAGTGAAGTTTTTATCAGAACTGGCAAGAGTGCTTTTTTCGATAAAAATCAACAGATTTTACAGGAGTCGGATAGCCTTATCAAAATTCTTCAGAAAATTAGTGTTTGCCAGTCTGAAAAGAATGAACTTGCTCTGGTTGCCCTTCAACAGGATCTTGCCCGCTATAATACTGCGTTTGAAACCATTGGAAAATTATACCGGGAAAGAGGTTTCAATGATATGGGACTGGAAGGACAAATGCGCGTTGCAGTATATTTTGTGGAAGAAGCAAATTTCCCAACAGATAAAACAGATTTGCTTCTGCTTCGTAGGGAAGAGAAAGATTTCTTTTTACGTAAAGACAAACATTATGTAAAAACGTTTGCGTATCAGCTCAATAAATTTCAGAATAAAATAGATAGTATCATTGCAGGCGGTAAAAGTCCGGAAATTGGCGACCATGTGAAAGCAGCTCTGGAAACCTATGGAGTTGTGTTCTTCAAAATTGTAGAAATAGAAAAAAGAGTAGGATTGGATGAAAATGAAGGATTGCGTAAGGAAATGAACCTCACGTATCAGAAAATCCAAACTGATATAGCTACGATAAACTCTGATCTGAATCAGTATGCGCATACAGCCATACGTTGGATAGTAGGTATTCTTATACTATTGATTGCATTATCTATCATTGGGCTGGCAGTAAGCAGTTATCTATTCAAGCGACTGGTAGTTACACCAATTCAGGAACTTACCACTATTACACAACATATAGCAGAGGGAAACATTGATACCTCATTAGCCATATCCTTGCATCATAACTCTCTTAATAAACTATTAGCGGGTTTTAGCAAAGTAGTAGACCGACTGCAACAAACATCTCAGCATCTGACAGAGATTTCAGAAGGAAAATTGGAAACAGATATTGTGGTTGCATCTTCAAAAGATAAGTTGAATAATTCTCTGTTGCATCTGACCCGGCAATTACGTTTGCTTAAGGAAGAAGAAACACGTCAAAACTGGATAAATGTAGGTTATGCCCGAATTGCCGAGATTCTTCAACGCAATGCAGAAATTACTGTAATAAGCCATGAAGTACTTCGTGAACTGATACAGTACGTCAGGGCATGCCAGGGAGCTATTTTTGTAGAACTGCCTGATACAGATATACTGGAAATGAAAGCCTGTATTGCTTTTGACAAGAAAAAGTATATTCAGAAGCAGATTGATAAGTCCTTTGGCCTAGTAGGTCAATGCTGGAAGGAAGGAGAATATATCTATATGAAGGAAGTCCCTCAGGATTACCCTGCCATTACCTCCGGATTGGGAGATGCTACACCGCGTTCTATCTTACTGGTGCCTTTGATTGCCAATCATACCAAAGAAGGTGTATTGGAACTAGCCTCTTTTCATTACTTTGAGCCTCATGAGATTCAATTTCTGGAAAAGGTAGGACAAAGTATTGCAGCTACGTTTGCTCACCTGAAAATGGTAGAAGCGCTACACCAACGTAAAAATTATGCAAGCCTGTAAGCCGGGTTCTGTGTTCTGAATAGATTCAGACTCCTATCATTTATCTTGAACCAACGTCACCATTGGCCTTTAACGACCTACCCACTGACTCGGGCGAGCAGCCCTTTCATACGTAGTACAGGGTATGCACTACTTACATCGCCAGCTTATTTGGTCTTTCAGCGCGTAAGGTTTACCCTGCCATTGGTGTCACCATCAATGCGGTGGGCTCTTACTCCACCATTTCACCCTTACCAGAATCTGGCGGTATATTTTCTGTGGCACTATCTGTCTATAACCAGTTGCCCGTTCATAGCCTTCCCGTTAGGAAGTACGCTGCTCTGTGCTGCCCGGACTTTCCTCCACTCTGCCAAAACAGAATAGCGATAGGACGGCTTGCATAGTGCAAAGATAGCATAGAAAACGGCAATCATAAAACATATTTTGTACCGAATGCCTAACTTGCACCACAATGTTCAAAAGAATGAGGTAACTATGCCATATCCGTTTGTCAATTTTCATACACATTCCTCCAGGCAACGTGACGAAATAGCCTTTCGGAATGTACGGGCATCTGAACGTAATTCTCTATCACAAACAAATGAATATATATCTGTAGGTATTCACCCCTGGGATGTGCATTTACCGGATCTGGATGAACAATGGCACTATGTAGAAAAACAAGCAAAGCAGCCATCTGCATTACTCATTGGAGAGGCGGGTCTGGACCGCAACGCACAGGCTACAATAGAAACGCAGATGGAGATCTTTACCAAACATATTTCGTTGGCCGAACACCTCCAGAAACCGCTCGTGATTCATTGTGTACGGGCATTTCCAGAACTTATACAACTAAAAAAACAAAAACAGAGTACAGTTACCTGGATTGTACATGGATACAATGCCAATCTTACTATTGCTACACAGTTATTAGATCATGGATTTTACTTTTCATTAGGTTCAGCATTACTACATACAACATCCAATGCGGGACAACTCCTGAAAGTCATACCACCGGATCGTTTTTTCCTGGAAACGGATGACAAGTATATTACAATAGAAGAGATTTATCAGATGGCTTCTTCTATTCTAAATAATTCCATTGAGACACTTACTAAAGATATTTTCACAAGAGTATTAAACTTATTTCCTGCAATAGCTCATACATATACATCATCTCAGAAATGAGATGCTCTGGCCTGTTTTATTTTAAAACCCATTTTATACAACAATGTCTGATTTAAGCTGGTTATCCAGAACAACTTTACTGATTGGAGACGAAAACATACAAAAACTGCAAAACGCCCATGTGCTGATTGTGGGTCTGGGAGGAGTAGGATCTTTTGCAGCGGAGGCTATTTGCAGGGCAGGTGTTGGTACACTAACGATTGCAGATGGAGATGAAGTAGAGGCTTCAAATCGCAATCGACAACTCCCGGCACTAGCTACCACACAGGGACAATACAAAGTAGATATTATGGCTGAACGCATGAAGCAAATCAACCCGGAAGTTCAGTTGTTTACACAAAAACAGTTTTTGCAGCCAGATCAAATGGTTTCTCTACTTAACTCCAACTATGATTATGTGGTAGATGCCATTGACAGTCTTACCCCTAAACTCATGTTGTTAAGTACAGCTTACAAACAAGGACAGCGAATTGTAAGTTCTATGGGTGCAGGAGGAAAACTTGACCCTACCCAGCTTCGCGTAGCAGACATAGCAGACACCCGGATTTGCCGACTCGCGTCTGATGTTCGCAAACGACTCCGACGACTTGGTATCCATTCCGGTATTAAAACCGTATACTCCCGTGAAAAGCATGTAGATCAGGCATTAATGTATACTGACGGAAATCGGTTTAAAAAATCAGCCTATGGTACTATATCGTATCTGCCTGCTGTATTTGGCATGACTTGCGCGTCGGTTGTGATCCGAGATCTGATTGGATGGCCTATCGAATAAAGAAGAATATGTTTGACTCTGGTCAAAAAAATCCTGTACTTTCTGCCAATTATGGAAGAAGGATACAGTCACTGAGTATCGTATTATTTTTATAACCTAACACGAAAATACTATGTTTGACGAATTATTATCAATGGCTCAGTCTCAATTAGGGGAAAGTTTGCCTAAAAATCCAGCAGTACAAGGTCTGAATGTAAATACACAGGAAGTAGCTGGTGTAACCAGTAATGCTATTCTGGATTCACTGATGCAACAGGTACAAAACGGAGATATGTCTGGAGTTCAGGAATTACTTTCAGGAGAAGAAACCCATGCCAACAGCCCTGTAGTGAATGGTCTGGCTCCTACTGTCGTATCTCAGTTAAGCAGTAAATTAAACATTTCACCTGCCATAGCTCAAACTATAGCTACTATAGCAATTCCTATCATTTTAAATATGCTGAATGGGAAAGTAAAGAGCGGAGATCTGGGTGGATTGCTTGGCGGTCTACTGGGAAGTGGAAGCAATGCAGGTGGTGGATTATTAGGTTCTGTATTAGGTGGAATGATGGGGGGAAACAATTCTACATCCACTCCTTCTACACAGAAGAATCAACAAGACCCACTGGGTGGTTTACTGGGAGGCCTGTTTAAGTAACTTTTATTCAGTTTAGTGTCCTATCAAATAGCACAACTTCCTCACTAACACAATTTTATTTTTAACAGCTAAATCTGTTTACTTCTTATTGGTTATTGCCCACAAAAAGCATGGAATGGAATATACCCATTCTATGCTTTTTTATTTAACAGGTATAGTTTTTGATTCAGAACATTCCGGCTCATGCAATCTATTATTTATTCTGACGTTATTGCAACACACAACCCTTACAATTATGTTAAAAAAACTATTTTTGGTAAGCCTTTTTCTGGGCTGTATCCAATTGACACAAGCACAAGATAAGCCTCCGTTCTTTACATTCGGTCCCAAAGCGGGTGTGAACTTTTCTACACTGGTACGGGACACACGCAACTTTTCTGCAGATTATCGTTTAGGATATAATGCTGGTTTATTTCTTCGCTTTAACGTAGGTCGCCTGTACATCCAGCCAGAAGGTATCTTTTCTACCAAAGGTGCTTCCATTACTATCAATCAATCCGTAGATCCGGATGTAAAGTCGGGTAAATACGAACTCAAATTATACAATGTAGATATCCCTGTTCTGATCGGATTAACATTGATTCAGAACAAGCTATTTAACATTCGTGTATTTGGTGGACCGATGGCCTCTTATAATCTGAATGGAGAAGGAGTTAAAGACTTTTTGAAAGAAACAGGCTCTGTAGAAGAAGCGTATAAAAAAGCTGTTCTGGGCTATCAGGCAGGTTTAGGACTGGATCTCGGATCGTTTACCATTGATGCACGATATGAAGGTTCATTTACCGAAACCGGAGACTGGGACCGGGTAAATCTTGGAAAGCCCAAAGGTGGTCTTTATCAACTTTCTCTGGGTCTGAAAATATTGTAATCTATTTCAGGAGTTATATAGTAGTACTATATAACTCCTCATTTGGTGTTCTTCACCAGAGCCTCTCCTTCTGCCTCCTGAATCAACTCTCGCATTTGTTGTCTGTATTCTATAGCCTTTTCTTTGCTCCATTTCAATTCATTCATCAGATACGTCCACACAACAGTTTCCCAATTGCGTACCCAGTCAATGTGAAAATATAGAGCCCCTGTACGTCGTATAAAAAAGTCGGCAGGTGTCACAACCATTTCATGATTCAATGCATATTGCAACTGAGCAAACAGTACAGGTGTCAGCCCATAAGCAGCACTTTCCACTTTCCAGTTTTGTAAGTATGAAAATACCTGTCCCACATTAGACCCATACATACGTACCAGTTTTTCGGATTCACCAGCAGTTAATCCCAGTAAAACCCCTTGCTGCATCTTTTCCTTTACAAAGTTTTCAAACCCTGTTGACCCTCCAACATTTCCTCCGGATACAGGCAAGTTATGTGTTTGGCAAGCAGTAAATTTACGTCCCTCCTTCTGCCTTAAACGAATCGCTACCAGATTCACAATCCGTTCTGCCATCTTCCGATATCCTGTCAGCTTTCCTCCTGCAATTGAAATCAACCCGGATTCATACTGAAATATTTCATCCTTCCTGGAAATTTCAGAAGGACCTTTTCCTGTCTGCCGAATCAGTGGCCGCAGCCCCACCCAATGTGATTCTACATCACTTGCTACCAGTTGAACAGATGGAAAAATATGATTGACAGCATTCAGCAGATAGGTCAGATCCTCATTTGTCATATGAGGATGTGCTGTCTCTCCTTTATAAGGAGTATCTGTAGTACCAATATACGTTTTGCCGGCACGGGGTATAGCGAATACCATTCGTCCATCTGGTGTATCAAAATACAAAGCCTGCCGGATAGGCAACCGGGATTGTGCTACTACAATATGTACACCCTTGGTTAAATACAGCTTCTCTCCTTTTGTTGTATCATTCAATACATCCAGCGTATCTACCCAGGGGCCGGTAGCATTTACAATTACCTGAGCATATATTTCATGTTTGTCATTTGTCAACTGATCTTCCACCACAACCCCGGCAATCTTTTTGTCTTTATATAGGAAGTCAATCACCTTCATATAATTTACGGCCCTCCCTCCCCTGTCAACTGCTTCTTTTAATACTTCTATGGTCAGTCGGGCATCGTCTGTCCGGTACTCATAGTAATGAGCCCCCCCAATTAGGGAACTATTGTCAAGCAATGGCTCCATCGTCTTCGTCTCCTCAACAGATAACATCCGTCTTCTTTCTGATACCGGAACTTTCGCCAGCCAGTCATATACAGCCAGTCCCAGCGAGGCACTCCATTTGCTTAATGAACCATCTTTCACCAAAGGCAGTAACATAGGTTCTGCTTTGGTAATATGTGGACCATTCTCATAGACAATCTTACGCTCTCTGCCAGTCTCAGCCACAAGCTTAATTTCAAGCTGCTTTAAATAACGCAATCCACCATGTATCAGCTTGGTTGACCGGCTTGATGTACCCGCTGCAAAATCCTGCATTTCCAGCAATCCTGTTCTCATGCCCCGTGTCACTGCATCCAACGCAATTCCTGCACCTGTAATGCCCCCACCAATCACCAAAAGATCAAGAGGCTTTTGGCACATTTGTTCAATAAATCGGGCTCTGTTTTGAGTTGAAAAGAATTCAGACATGATCAATTAGCTATTATCCGGATAATCGAAGGTAACTATTCTATTGATATATTCAATGCAATTCACTAGCTACAATTTCCTCATAGTCACTTCAATTCATGTAATAATACTATCAATTCAACCGAATAACAGTGCAAGTAAGATCATTGAGCAGCAATTTTGGCTCAGTAATCATTTAACACTTACACTATGAAACAATTATTTTTAAATTTCCTGACCTTACTTACGCTGGCTACATCTGCATGTACCAAAAACAACTCCTCAGACGACCCAGGTCCTGGAACTTCTATTCCTTCCAATGTAAAAGGCAAGTGGGCATTTGGAGGTTCTTTCTCACTCAATGACTTCGAAAACTATGATGGGTCCTATGGAGGAAAAGCATTTGAACAAGGGATGGTATTTTATTTCAAGCCCAATGGAAAATATGAACTCTATGTTATCAATGCAGCCACGAGTTACAACTGTCGCACGCAGGCATTTACCTTCAATACAGGTAATGTCACCTTCAATGAGTCCGAAGGTACATTTACCATTCGCCCTCTATCAGGCACTATGCGTGGCTATTATTCCTGCGCACCCAGTAAAAACTTCAAACGTGATGCACATGCAGACGAATTAAAAACGCAAAAGTATTATTATGTCATTCGCAAAAACAGTCAGGGAGAAACTGTGATGAATATAAGCACGACGCCTAGTGTGAATGATGGCGCGGATTTTGATTTCGATCCAAGTGAATAATATCTGCGGGAATTACCTTTCATGATCGTATATGTTTGTACAGTTCTTTAAATTCATTTGAAAGAACTGTACTATTTCATTTTATACAAATGCCAGTATGAATCTGAAACAGACAATGGCAAATGTCAATACTGTGTTGAGACAAAATTACCATTTTTCAATCTAAGCCCTTGTTGGGGCAGATCTGACACTATATGTACCTTATTATCTCACTGTCAGTAATTATCTCACTTTTAATTAGGTACAATAGAGTTTACAATGCTGCTACCAGGTAAAGTATCTGCCTGGTTGATACAATATGTTACTAGGGATTAAAACAATTTAAATCACTTTCGGCCTGCCTCTTTCCTGTTAGCACGTCAAATTATTCCCTTAAAAGTCTGTCAGCCTCGTTTCTGAATTTGTTTGGTAGAAAATCAGAAGAGATACATCAACCTATCGCTGTCCTCTTTTAGTAAAAACAAATTCCTGAGGTTGCAACAGGCATGCTTATTTATGAGTAACAGATAGTTATGTATAATTTTATTCTTCAGCTTCAGTCAATCTCATTCTCTCACTTCTCTTTTCCATTTAAAATTCACCTATAGTTTTGAGATAAGCCATTGTGTGGGTCAGTGTTCAAAATCGTATTCTATTCAGGAAAGGAATGCTGATTTATTATAGGTTTATTCACTATCCCGATAGCAGAAAATAAAATAAATGGGTATAGCAGAATCTATATCCAGCTTTTTGTAATGAAATCCAACAAATGAAATGAAAAAGAATACGTTAAATCCATTGGTACAGGTCAATGAACTAGGTCAGAGCATCTGGTTAGACTTTATTAACCGCCAGCTCCTGAGAGATGGCAATCTGCAACAGCTTATTGATGAAGACGGTTTGCGTGGAATGACTTCTAATCCGGCTATCTTCGAAAAAGCTATGACAGGCAGTAATGAATACGATGATAATATTCGTCAGCTCACTCAACAGGAGCATACGACCAAAGAGATATACGAAGCCATGGCTGTAGCTGATGTACAACGAGCCTGTGATGCTTTTCTTCCTGTGTATAATGATCCGGATAACAATCGTACCGACGGCTATGTAAGCCTGGAAGTTGCCCCCACGCTGGTACATGATACACAGGGTACGATTGAAGAAGGCAGACGTTTATGGAAAGCCGTTAACCGTCCTAACCTGATGATTAAGGTACCAGGGACAGAAGAAGGACTACCTGCCATTCAAACGCTTCTGACCGAAGGCATTAATGTAAATGTCACTTTATTATTTAGTGTGGAGCGTTATCGGGCTGTAGCAGAAACATACATAGCAGCACTGGCAGCACGTGCCGCCAGTGGTAAACCAATTGATGGCATTTCATCAGTAGCCAGCTTCTTTCTTTCCCGGATTGATTTGCTACTAGATCCATTATTGGAAAAGATAGTCCAGTCAGGTGGTGAAAAAGGAGCACTTGCTCAGGAAATGTTGGGTCAAGTAGCCATTGCCAGTGCCAAAACAGCCTACCGCGTTTATAAAGAAGTATTTTCATCCATGCGTTTTCAGGAGTTAATGGATAAAGGAGCAGCCACGCAACGATTGTTATGGGCTAGCACAGGTAATAAAAACCCTCTCTACTCCCCACTCAAATACGTTGAATCACTGATTGGTCCCAAAACAGTTAATACAGTTCCGTTGGAAACGTTACAGATTTACCGGGCAGATGGAAAGCCCGTAATACGTCTGGAAGATAATCTTGAACAAGCAAAATCCTTACTTGCCCGTTTACCAGAGCTAGGAATCGATTTGGAAACTATCGCAGCTCAATTAGAACAAGAAGGTATTTACAAATTCAATGACCCATTTGAGAAGTTGATGAAAGGGCTGGAAGAAAAACGTGAGCAGTTCGCCACTCAAACGGCTGGTTTGTAAACCTGCCTGGCAGACTATCCTATATTACTATTGCTATCTAGGGTGCTTTTGAGAAGCCTTTTGAGTATACAGAGTTAAAAGATCTTGTAAAAATAAATCTAGACCCCTGGTCAGTTTGTAAACAGCCGGTTGTAAACTAAATTCCGGGAAGAATAACTATATCCGGAATCAACAAAAAGATCAGACTAAGATAGTCTGATCTTTCTATTTTTATTACTCTAGAAAAGTCATAAATATCCCCATCGACCATGTAATTCTGGCCTCCCACCAGCGTTCATACAACTGCGATATTTGGAATGACCAGCAACAAAGATATCAATGTACCAATTATGGCGGCCACAGGAAGGGGAATTGAAATCTAATCTTGTTGTTAGTTTTCCCAGGCTTATCTGAGATCCTATTCCTACTCAAACAATCATACTGTTATATGTGGCATGTCTGATTACTGAAGTTAGAAGTTAAGCAGACAAAGTATATGATATAACTGCAAAAATTTTCTCAACAAAAAAACATGTAGCATAAAGTCTCTGATGAGAAATTAATTCCGGACTAAAAATCTACACATTATTTTACCTGTTCTCTGTAAAAACTGTACCTCAACATATATAAACAACTATCACTTGTACCAAAGAAGTGTATTATGGTATTTGCCACACCCTACGCAAGTATGTATTTTTGTCAATTGTGGTCATCTGAGCATAAAACGCAATATACTTTTTGAGAGAAAGTGTATAAAGAAGACTTTCTGCACAAAACACCTATTTATCAGTTTAAGTATTTACCACATAGAATACTGATTCTCAATTACCAGCTGATTTGGTGGCACTGTTTTATCACATATATATTGTACCGTTTGTTGTAAAAGCTAACTGACAAACTGTAGTTGATTCTCTTTGTTAGCATAGTATGTCTTTACTAATACTTCTGCGACTATGGGTTCTCTACGTGGACTCTATAAAATCAGAAGAGTATGTGAGATAAAAATGAGATAAGATAAAAGTAATGTCCATAGAAAATCCCAAGAAAGAGTTATTGCGATGCTGATAACTTTTTTTACTTTCTTTTCTACTACCAATGTTTGGAAGAAATAGTATGCATACTGGCATACTCCCAACACTACACCCTCTCACTTATGTAGCAATTCACAAATTTTGTACTCACTGACTCATTCGATTTGCTTTCCTGAGATCTCAGTATGAAAATAAAGTTCCTGCTTTCTGCAGATGTGTTTTCAACAGACGGAATAGGATATATAGATATGGACGTAAACTTTACCAGCATGGCCTACTGTGGTACTGGTAAAGCGAAAACAGATTGCCCAGGTATGTAAAACGAAACATACCTATACGCTGTATGATCTGACTGATATACAATCAATCGCTACAACAACTAAGTTTACTTATACTAACTAATCACAACCAGCATGAAAAATCTTTTTGCAATCAAACAACAGGCGTTTAAGCATCTAACTTTCAGTTTGCTCGCCTTGTTAAGTGTGAGTACCTATTCCTATGCACAAGAAGCAGATGGAGTAAAATTTGGGATCAAGGGGGGACTTAACCTTTCCAACTTTTATAAAACAGAAGTCGGAGACGAAAAGATTAAACCCGGATTCAATGCAGGCGTATTTCTAAAGGCACCCATTGCAGGAGAAGTTTTATCCATACAGCCTGAGGTTTTATATACACTGGTAGGCTCTGAAACCGAGTATAGCAATTTTTTACAGGGCAGTGGTAAGTACCGTTTCAACCTGGGATATATTCAGGTACCTATTCTGTTGATGGTAAATCTGGGCCCTCTCAACATTCACGCCGGTCCGTATGCGGCCTTTCTGACGAATGTGAATATAAAAGATGTAGACGATGATGGATCGATAGATGGGGTAACCGAATTGAATAAAGACAAATTCAATAGCATTGATTATGGTCTGGCTGGAGGTCTCGGTTTTGATCTGAAGGGAGCTACACTGGGATTCCGTTATAACTATGGTTTACGTGAGGTAGGAAAAGATGGAGGGATCAGCCTGAATGGTTCTACCAATGCCAGTCGGTTGCTAAGAGACTCTAAAAACAGCGTCTTCCAGATTTATGTAGGATTCGGTTTTTAACACACAACATATCAGCCAGGTTTCAACGCATCTGTTTATACTTATGATACATGAGCCATCCTGAATGATACTGTGGGTCTTTTAACCAGCGGCTATACTTTTGAAAAGAGTATAGCCGCTGGTTAATTTTTGACAAATCTTGCTACCTATGTTTATTTATTGTTCTGATACATTTCTTCCACCGACTTCTTCAGTTATGTTTGTACAAAAGAAAAGTAGGTCACCAAGCTACTTGTATCTTACTCTTCTCTCAAAGACCCCATGTTTATCGCTTCCAGGCCTGCTTAAAATACCGTTCATAGCCAAACGGATCGCGCCACTCGATGTTGTGTTCGGGAATACCTAGCTGCTTAAGCCATGTTGGGACGAAGAAAGACGGACAGCCTTTGTTATCAAACTGGTTATGTCCGGCAATCTTGATATTGGGTGCATAGCCTAACACCTCCCCTATTATATCGAGCATGGTCGAGATCTGTTGAGGCGTCCGACTATCCAATGGTGCTTTGTGAGAAGAGTCCAGGCCACCTACATAACACAAATGACGAGAGATAGAGTTGATGCCTGCTACCCCATTGGTAATCTCGAAGGAGTCAATAATCTGGTCGTTGTTGTGTTTGACGAACTGGTGACGGGAGCCATCTAACAGGATCAAATCTGAGTAGCCTACTTGTTTCCAGCCGTTGCCATAAGGCTTGGGTTTGGTGTGCCATTTTTTGACGTCTTCGGCAGATACCCAGCGTCCGGCGGGTGTAGCGGTGCAGTGAATGATTAAGTATTGAAATTTCATGGTTGGGTGATTTAGCTGGTGAAGGAATGTTGGAGGAAAACGATCATTCTGATCGTTGAGCAACCAGAATGATCGTTTGAGTGATTCATCATTTGAGTGATTACACGTCCATCAGATCTTCCACTGTTTCCATCAGGTCAATGATTTCGTCTTTTAGTTCAGATACTTCCATATGTAGATCCTGGTTTTCACCGTCCAGCTCCTCGTTTTGTTCTTTGAGCATTTCCAGCTGTAGCTGGGTATCTTCAAGCAATAATTGCAGGCGCTGGATTTCGTTTTCAAGCAGCTTTTTCTCAAAGGCTAACTGTTCTTTGGCAAGGGTCAAACAGATGTTATCAACAGTCAGATTGGATTCACAAATTGGTTGAACGGCAGTAGTTGCACTAGTCATTTTGGTAGGGTTTGTTAGAGGTTTACTGATATGTAAGAAGGGTAAAAATCAGAGGACGGTTATTCGCCTTCTGAAGTATTATTTAGGATCTCGCATCGAGAAGAATCCGACAGTAGAGATAAAAGCCAGGAGTGATACAAACGATTGGGTATCGATCCGGTTGATCATCCAGAGCAGGTATCCTGAAAAAGTAAAGAGCCCAAGGGTAGATGTTTTCCAGTTGTTTAGCACAAACTGGATATAGTCGTATATCGATTTTGCCATGTGGTTTTAAGATTAAGTAATACTACTTTCTGTCCTCTTCAAAGGAACATCTCCTCTGGCTGTTCTTTTGAAAGAATCACTCTTTCGTCCCTGTCCTTCTGAAAGAATCTTGTGACAAATAGTGTTGCGTTTGTTTTCTGAGAAAGAAAATAATCTCCAGTCGGAAAGGTCGCCGGTCTTGCAACGAGTTCCTTTCAGGAGTACAAAAAAGGAGGGTCTTTTTGAGAAAAAAAGAGAAACAATCCCTTACACAGTGATTACTCCTACAATGATTCACGGTCCTTTACAGGTATCTCTCACACAAAACACAGGCGCATACGTAAACTGGCGTACATGTTTTATCTTTTCTACATCCAGCATCTGCACCGGATGACTGGCAACCTGTTTCGCCACAATCTTTTCGATCTGGCTGTAGTCAATCACCTCACACTCGTATACTTCCGCTGGATTGAAATGATGCTCCACAAACAAGCCACTAGCCAAACCCACCACAAAACACAACGCCGAAATCAGAATCAGTACTTTCATAAAATAATGAATAAAGAGTGAAACAAAGCAGAATCAGCTAGACACAACCGAACGGTTACAAAAGAAGCAGCTGGTCAACTGACCGAACTGCTTCCCAAAACCACCAATCTATTCTTTATGCGACTATTGTCTACGCTGCCTCTGCGTATACTCGTTGCCTATCCGCTTAGCCTGCTGGCAAAGCAGCTTTACGAACGGTAACGTCATTCATGGAACCATCAATCACAGACAAACGCTGTTCGATCTCTCCCAACTCGGATTCATACAGAATCACAGCCGTAGTCCCAAACTGTGCCTTCCGTTGTTGCAACGTAAACAACCGATAATCGGCACGTACCTTCCGGTTTTCCATCTCGGTTTTGGTGGCACTTTCGGGAAGGGCTGCGATGATGGCAATCAGCGAGGTAACTTCTGCTTCGGCAGCTGCCAGATCGGCATCGATGGTAGAGGCTCTGTCGGCTGCATTGTCTTTACTACGTGTCAGGGAGATCTGACGGAATTCCAGATTGCCTTTGATGTCTGACAGCTCGTTAAGGACTTTGTCACAATCAGCTCGTGAGGTTAATAGGGCTACACTAAGTGCCATAGTTTTAAAAAGGGTTAGATGAAAAAAATGGTTAAAAAATAGATGAAAAAATAGCCGGATACAGAAGAATGGACAGAGTAAAAAATTGCGGTTGCGTTGTCTTTTTCTGACCGGATGAGTGATACAAAGATCGGGATTTGGACAATACGAAACTGACCATAGTTCGGATCATCCGATCTATGGTCAGGATTTCTACTATGAAAATGTCGATAAAACCAAAGGCTCATATCCAAGCCTAAATAAGGATTTGCTTTATTGTAAGTATTTAATCCAGTGGATTATACTAGCATATATTCCAACCTTTTTTTTCGTTCTTCCCAGTCAGGGATTATGCTACTTAATAAGTTCTGGAATGCTTTTGTATGATTATGGTGAATGAGATGACAGAGTTCGTGGACAAGTACATACTCAATACAACTTTTAGGAGCTTTTATGAGATCTATATTTAGAATAATCTTGTTTGAAAGTGTACAACTGCCCCAACGTTTGGATAAAGTACGCACTAGTAACTGAGGGGATGCTACTTTGTATTTTGTGAATTTAGGTAACACTTCTTGTAGTAATTCGTGAAATACTCTAGTAGCTTTTTCTCTGTACCATATGTTTAATTGCTGCTCTAATGCCATAGGAGTTAAATTCCTTGCATGTATCCATAATTGCCCCCGATACGCTTTTATAACATCATTTGTATCAGCTACTACTTTTAACCGATACTGCCGTCCCAGGTAAAGATGTGTTTCTCCATTGATAAATCTTCTTGCCGGAGTGCCTGGCTTATAGGAATTAAAGTGATCTATTTGCTTGAGTATCCAGGGAGCCTTCTTTCTAATCTTCTCCAATACGGTTTGATCATTGGTATGTAGTGGTGCAATGACTTCCACTGTTGCATCTGGATGAACTCGTATAGTAAGGGATTTCCGCTCTTTATAGTATAGCGTAAAGTCAATTTGTCTGCTTCCGAATGTTAACTGATGCTGCATTAGTTCTTGTATTTTATTTCAGCAACCTTAAGGCATGCTTCTATTAACTGGTCTATCTGCGTAAGGTTTACATCTAACACATATTTATCTTTGAGCTCAAACAACCAATCATCCATTCCAATCTTAATCCGGCCTTTTACATCATTGTTTTTTTGCCAGTCAATTACCGGAAAACCTTTTTCAAATACATTGGCTTTTACAACATTGTCAATGCCCATAGCTATTTCTGTCGCAATAGTAACCTTATTGGTTTTTGCAGACAAACCTTCTTTCAGTTCTTCAGTTGCTAAGTTATAAAAAGCAATGGCGGTTGGGTTATCTTTAAGGCTAGCTGGAATATCATCCCGGCGATCATCAAAGAATCGGTTTTCGAAGTCTTTGGCACGCAGCAGATATTCCGCTTCTGTGATCCGTTGCTGGTGATAGTCTTCAATGGTTTGCCTGATCAGTTCTGATAGCTTTTTATAATAAACCGGATCTTCGTTCATACTGATGCTGATAGCCTTCATGGTTCGACTGGTAATGTGATCGGCTTTGGCTGCCTGGCCTGTGATCTTTTCCAGTTCGGCCTGTCGCTCTTCTTTATTGAAAATATTTACCAGATCTGTTATTTTCAATACCTGTCCATCGGTTGTAATGTGCTTATCGATCAGCTTCTGTATTTGTGGTTCATATTCTTTATAATTTATTTCATCAAAGAATCTTCTTTTCACAGATACTCGCAAAGCCAGGAAGAACTCAGCATCTTTTTTATATTTTTCAATCTGCTTTTCAGCTGTGTTGTTATTAAAATCTATACTGGATAGGGCCAGCTTCAGAATCCGCACATAGAAAGATAACTTATCATAAAAGCTGTGTCGTTTCGCTTCATCTGCCAACAACTCTTCGTAAGCAGGTTCGTCGTATTTGTTTTTAATTTCTTTAAAGACATCCCATAAATCAGAATGTGCCTGCGGAAGTTTTTCTATTTCTTTGGCAATATTGGTAAGCGTACCTGCGATTTCCTGGGCATCATATTCTTCCAATGCCGAGTACGTATGCAATGCCTCGTCCAGATTTTCCAGGTTGCCGTAATAGTCAATGATATAGCCATAATCCTTGCCCGGATACAGACGGTTTACTCTGGCAATAGCCTGCAGTAAAGTATGCTCTTTCAGATTACGGGTCAGATACAATACCTGATTCCGGGGAGCATCAAAGCCCGTTAGCAGTTTATCTACTACAATGATGATTTCCGGATGATCCTGTTTTTTAAAACTGTTGATGATGGCTTTTTCATACTTTTCTGCATTGCCGTATTTATCCATCATCGCCTTATAAAAGACTTTCACTTTATCATTACTTTCTTCAAAAGCGTCCTCTTCCCCTTCTCTGTCGTCGGGGCCTGAGATGAGTACCTCAACCGATACACGATCTATTTCGTTAAGGGCTTCCCGGTAACGGAGTGCTGATAGTTTGTTGGGGGCTACCAGTTGGCCTTTGAATCCTGTTCCCTGAATGTTGTCAGTAAAATGTTTGACAATATCCCATGCAGTATTTTCAATAAAGGCGGCTGACTGAACAATCTTATTCTTTGCAGAAAACTTTCGTTTCAGAGAGGCTTTTCCATAATCTGTCAAAGGTTCAGAAACCCGGTCAAAAAAGGCATCCATGGGTTTGGCATTGACCTCCATGATATTGTGGCGGCCTTCATACAAAAGGGGAACTACTGCTTTGTCTTCTACGGCATCGGCAATGGTATATACCGTGCCCGGAATGATGCCTCCAAACTTATCGGCTGTGCTCTTGTCTTTTTTCAACAGTGGGGTACCTGTAAAGGCAATATAACACGCCTGTGGAAACACTTTTTGCATCTTTACATTGAAGGTACCGTATTGTGTACGGTGACTTTCGTCTACCAGTACAAATATATCCGAACTGGTAAAGGCATCCGGAGCTTTGCTGACAGCCGACTGAAATTTATTGATTATAGTAGTAATGATGGCATCCCCATTGCTTTTCAGCAATTCTACCAGCTTTTCACCAGTAGCAGCATTTAGGACAGGCTTGCCACACTTTTTGAAAGTTTCAGTGATCTGATCGTCCAGATCTACACGGTCAGTGACCAGCACGATTTTCGGATTTTTGATATCCGGATGCATCGCTATAAGCTGAGCCAGCATGACCATTGTCAGGGATTTGCCGCTGCCCTGTGTATGCCAGATAACGCCCCCTTGTCGCCTTCCGTTGGGTTGTACCTTGCTGATGCGTTCGAGAGTACGCTTTACAGCAAAATATTGCTGATAGCGGGTAATCTTTTTGATGCCATCATCAAAGAGGATGAAGTGATACATCAGATCCAGTAGCCGGTCTTTTCGACAGAGGTTGTATAGCAACTTATCCTGTTCAGTAACCGTAAGGTCCTCCAGCTCCAGTTGGTTAAAGTAATGGAGCACATATCGAAACCGCTCGTTAAACAATACAGTGCGTTCGGTGTTGGGCAGTGGTGTATTTTTGATCTGCTGTAAGGTATGCAGATAGGCTTGTTCGTCCCGTTCGTTTACAAACTGCTCTTTCCAGACACTCCAATATTCTTTGGCAGTAGCAGTAGTCGCATACCGGGCTTCATTGACAGCCATAGAAAGCACTAGATTGGAATAGTAGTAGAGTGACCGGATGCCATCATCCTGCTGATTGCGAAGATGCTGCTCAATGGCCTGATCCATTGGATGTTTGATCTTTGGGCTCTTGCACTCGATTACTACCACTGGAATGCCATTGATAAACAACACCACATCCGGACGGTAGGTATCAGCCCGTTCGGAACGCAACACCGAAAACTCTTCGGTGACATGGTATACATTGTTTTCGGGATGCTCCCAGTCTATGTACTGAAACGAAAAGCTCTTTTTGTCTCCCAGCACGGTTTGCTCCAGACTCTTCCCGAGCGTCACCAAGTCATAGAATGCCTGATTGGCAGCCATAAATCCATCTTGCAAGGGCAGATCACGCAGAGCCAGAATGGCGGTATTGATATTGGCATCGCTAAACGGAAACTCCTTGCCTTTGTACTCAATCTTGTTGATAGCTGTAAGCTGCTCTTTGAGTATGGTTTCGAGCAACACATTGGAGTTACGCCCTCCCCGAGCCTCCAGTGCCTGGTCGGGGGTAAGGTACTGATAGCCCAGCTTCATCAATAACTGAAGGGCGGGTATTTGTGAAATGTGATCCTCAAGGAAGGATGGATTTTCCATTGGCTAGTGTATGTTCTCTTGTAAATCTTCTTCTAAACTTCTTTTAATTAGCCTCTTGCTTTATCAGCATAATTCTGCCATCTTTATAGTGCTCATCTTACCAATGATCGGAAGTATGAGTTTCGAGGCTCGATGTATTGCGATATACACCGAGCCTTGCGCGTTTTTATAAGTACTGCATTTCAAGATTTTCCATTTTTTAGCTCTTTCACTTCATCCAGTACTTTTACCAATAGCTCTTTGGTTTCTTTTGAACGTAAACCTAAAAGCCCCCCACTAGTTTCAGAATGAATGCGAGGTTGCAGATACATCTTTTCGACAGTGTTCATTATAAGTTTACGCCGATCCTCGTCTAACTCCCCTTGAAGCTGATCTGCGTAGGCATTAATGGTTACAGCAACAGCACGTTTGAAGGCATATTCTTCCTGTAAACTTCGTTCCCTGGAATATTGCCTTACTGCAAAGCCGAGAATAACAAAGGCAATGGCTGATTTGACTGCATACAATACTACATCTAGCCAGATGTTTCCTGTATTAGGCTTAAAAAGAGGATTCATGTATACCAAAGACAACCAAATCCCTGTTCCTACCATTAAAACTATCGATATAATAAGCCATGTATAGGAAGAAGTAGTAAGTTCTTTTTGACGTTTTTCAAAGCTGTGTCCTAAAGATGAATCCGCTGCAAAACCAGCTAGTTTCTCTATGTCTGCCCTTTTGGTAGTAAGATATTCATCCAGCTTTTTAAACTCAGCTAATTTATCAACCACTTGGTTTAATGTATGGGTAGTAGCTGTAATTTGCTCTTCTAATTCAGAAGAAAGTGCTTTTGATTCTTTTTTATACTCTTCAAAGTGTATTTGTTCTTCCTTCTGCTTGGTCTCTATTTCGGTTATGCGTTTGGTTTGGTTATCCAGAATATTTGTCAGATTAGCTTCTTTCACTTTGGCCTCGCCTAGTAAGCCCTGTATTTCCTGAACCAGATTATTAGAGGTTTGTTGGTTGGCCGAAAGCACATCAAATTCCTGTTGTTTTGTCGATAGAAATTGGTTAGCAGATTGAATAGAGCGATTAAATTCTTCTGTTAAAGTTTGAGCTTGATCTATATAAGAATTTAGTTTAGCAGATATTACTTCTAGCTCCCCCAATATTTTCTTGCTCCCCCAATATTTTCTTGGAATCTGTTTTTGTACCCTCTGGTTTAGAAATTGGTTTATTCCAAAAGCCGTGTGAAATTTGATAGTAGATGAGTTTATCAACCATAAGAGCAACCTGAGCAAAGTTTTTCTGATTAATCCAGTTTTGAATATTGCTCAAATCATTTTCCAGATTCACATTTCCAAAATCATTTGGGTAATTATAACTTGCAGGTAAGAACAGTCCCAAGCCATTTAACAATTCTTCTTTTAACTGATCCAGCATTCTCTGATACTGAATTACAAATTCAGGTGCGCGATAATTTCCAAACTCAATTTTATTAGCATCTGCTTCCTTTGGAAACTGTTTACTTATTGCATCAAGTACGTCTATTTTCTGTAGTGTCTCGATCCAATTGAGAATGTTTTGGCGTTGGTTGATATTCATGTGCGTAATGATTTCATAGTTCCATTTTCACTTTTATCTATCAGCAGTTCTTACATGACTCCTTTCTTTGTTGCTGTAAGATTCGATTCTTGAACAAGATTAAAAGATTTCGGGATTACAGGATTAGCTTCACTATAAACACACTTAGAATCCTTCGTCCTCATCCCGATCTTTTGGTATCTGTTTCAGATGTGATTCCACAATCTTGGTTCTGGGATCACCCATGATGTCAACCAAGATAGATGTCAGAGTCTCTGGGTCATCAGCCGTTCCGAAATCTTGTGCTGGGTTGAGGAATGCCCGCACCTGTATGGGAAATTCTTTATCTACAGGTTGCTCAAGTTCAATAAATCTATATATGTAATATGTGGCTCCCATAGGGGTTGATAAATGTATGGCGCGGGTTAATTTTCCCTCCCAATTACCAGTAGTTGTAACCAAGTCGGCAGTGATCTGGTATTTTGCCCAGCGCGTATCAATGGATTTACACAAATCCAGGAGAATTTTTTCAACAGTGGTTTCACTGGTTGATTTATCATATTTTGCAAAGAAGTCGGTCATATCAGTGAAAGTTAAAGGTGAAAGTAATAGGTAAATGGTCTGAATACTCAGTATCAATAGGCGGAATCAAATCGTGTGTAAAAAGTTGGTGAGATTGCGTTTTTGTGATAATAGTCAATGGAGAACCTGCCACATAATACTTAACCATAGAAGGCCTGAAGAACAATCCATCCAGCATATTCCATACAAACTCATCAGGTGTATTAAACCGCTTGTTTCTCAAATAATAGGTACCTCCAGGCTCGATAGTACCATTGTTTATTTGTGATCCGAAGCGAGCAGGAGTGGGATTAACAAAATACGGATAATTTTGCATTCTTCGTGGAAAAGGCTGCCATAAGTCAATCGCGAAAAACCCACGGGTTGATGTAAATGCGGGCTCGTAGGGATTCATATTAAAATCTCCAAAAACCAGTGTTCCCTGAGTAGACAGGTTAGGATGCTTCTCTAACCCTTCGATAAAATTTCTTAAATCTATAGAACGATCAAACCGGCTTGCAGGAGTAGGACTTGTTTTTTGAGACAATAAGTGTGCTCCCATAATGATAAATCTTTTTTTCTCTACTTCCAGCTGAGTAGCCAATAATTCACCATTGCCATAAGGCTCGGCAAGAGGCAATAATCGAATACCTGGCTTGGCGTATATTTTCAGCCATTTCTTTACATTTGAACTCCTTCGACTTTCCCGATGCGTTTCGCTGATAAGTTTGTATCCAGACGTTTGCATCCAAGCATCACTGATATTCGTTTCTGCCAGACAGACGATTCCTGCATTCACCTCCTTTAGCATCTCTGCGAAGGCTCCTATAAAAGAAGAAGACTGTTCACTCTGATCCTTAATATTCCAAAACAGGAAAGATATTTCTGTCATTGATATGTACTACTAAGTTGATTTGTAGATATATTTTTTGGAAGAATTTCTAGCTTATTACGTTTTCACTTTTATCTATCAGCAGTTTTAAATGGCTCCTTTTTCTGTTGTTGTCAGATTCTTGAACAAGATGAAATATTCTTGAACATGATTAAAGGATTGCGGGATGGACAGGAATACATTCTGTACACTGATAAATCCTGTCCATCCTGTAATCTTTTTAATCTTGTTCAAAGCTTTTTTTTATCCTGAAATCCTTTAATCTCTTAATCCTGTTCAGACTCTTACCTGACCTGTCATCAGCTTTTGCATTAGTCCTTTTTTCTGTTGTTGTAAGGCTGCAAGCTTCTGTTCGTAAAGTTTCACCTCATCATCAGCTTGGTTTAATAATGCTGCGATGGCAACTTGCTCTGCTGTATCAGGAAGGTGGACTATGATTTTCGAAAATTCATCCCATCGCAAACCACCCCGACGATCTATAGATCCTTCCATTCGCTTTTGATACTCATGAATGTATTGATGTGATTTCAAAAGTTTAAAAAGGTAATCGTCATAAACTTGCCCATTAGTTTTAAAGACAGTATACATAGGACTTATTAACGCTTCTTCAAACCTACTTTGATATCCTATTGAACCTTCTTCTATGTGGTTAGTAGCATAAGCAAAATGATGTAATGGTACAACTTTATAGGTACTGGTATCACTGCCAAAAACTCTTCTTCCAAAATATTCCAAAGACGGAACCAGCCCATCATATTTCGTACAGGATAAAACGATTAGATCTTTTCCTTCTCTGTTTTTAAGAACAACTTCTTTTGCTATTTCGTGAAGATGCAGTTTCCGCCACTCTCCCTCAAACCCTGGCAATCGCTTCTTCCCTGTAAGCAACTGCTGCATCAAGCCTTTGTTGCGTTGTTGCAGTTGGGCAATGAGTTGCTGAGTCTGGGTGATAGCCTCATCCCAGGTGGAGAGGATGGCGGCGATTTTGCGTTGTTCGGGAAGAGGTGGTATAAGTATCTTATAACGCTTTAGGTCTTCGCCTGTAATTCCAGATACGGCCACTTGTCGTGCCAATCTGAGCATTTCTATGCGACCTCTGATGCTCGAAATATAATAATATGCAAATAAAGCCTCTATCACGTCTTTTTTCAGGCTCACCCTAATGATAGACGATTCAAATGTGATAGGTGAAGATATCTTACCAACAACAATACACTTACCAACACCCTCAAGAGCTAAAGATCTTCTCGCAAAAAGTAAATCTCCCTCTTTTAAAGAAAATCGTTTAAGTTCTTCTTCATCTAAATCCACTAATGACATACCTCCATTTTCTATTTTTTCTCTAGCAAATACTTCTGTCATATGTACCATTTCATAGCCTCTACCGTAGAACTCCTTTCCTTTATAATACCCGTTTTGTGTACCATTTAATGAGACTGAAATAAGCTCCTTTACTTGCCACTCTTCTGGTATCCATCCTAAAGGTGTATGTTTATAGTTAGTTTTCTTCTCTGTACTTTCAAACAGACTTAGTTGTAATTCAGTATTCATATGGCGGTATACTATTGTGGGTCATTAATTAAAATTTGCCTGTAGGGCAATCGTATCCCTAGTAATCTGTATATCTCAGGTAATCAATGTATTATCCTCTATTCTTTCATATTAACTTTAGGTATGTTATTGTAAAAGCAAGTATGTTAACATATTATCTACCGACATACTATCCTTGCACCTGCTGCTTGATTTGTTCAAACGTAGTTTTCAATATTTGGCTAATCAGTTCTTGTTGATCTTCTTCTGAAAAATTTTCCGAGTAAAGTCGTTCAGCCAGAACTTTATTTTCAAACTTTATCTGATATTTATAGCGATCCATTTCAATTTCCAGACGTACAAATATGCCAAATGGGTTTCGACCATTCTTCTTAAAACCTTTCATCTCCAGACTTAAAGCGATAGATGAAACGCTAGACCGACCATATTCTGGTCGCACCTGTCCTTTGGCAAGCCGAGCCATAAATTCATCAATGTATTGTTTACCCAAACCCTGTTGCCCCTCTCTATTTACTTGCCCGCCCTCTATCCATTCCGTAAACAAATCCCCAAAAGCAGTTTCCATTTTCTCTCGGTATTGAACTAGAAAAGAATCAAAGCTAGAATGATACAATCTGATTACGGATTCATCATTCAGCATCTCGACATCTATCGGATTTAATTGACTCTTCCACAAGTATATCTCCTTCAAAACATCATCCGGCTCTTCAATTGACTTGCCTTCAATCGCATCCAGAACCAGTTGCATAGATCGGAGTAGGTAGTCAGCCATGAGTTCGTAGAATAAATCTTCAGGGGCACCGTAAGTTTGCACTTCTGATAAATACCGGTAATAGCTCTTCTTTTCCTGATCCTTAATATAAATGGGTGGAAAGCCGTAGCTAATCAGAATCAGGTTGGTCAGGATGCGGGCGGTGCGGCCATTGCCATCGTAAAACGGATGGATGGTTAGGTACCGCAAGTGGAACTGAAAGGCTATAGAGACCGGATGCAAAGCGTCAGACTGGTTACGCTGAATCTTTTCTTTTTCTGCATTGAGCCAGTTAATCAGTTTATGCATGGCGTCTTGTACCTCATGCGGAGGGGTAAAATCAAACCGCTCGTCTTTGTGGTTATAAATATGATTACCAATCTCCTTCCAGCGGCCTATTTTGAGCCGTTCCGTTTCGCTTTCTTCATACATAATAGCCTTATGCAACTCACGTATCCGCGTTTCAGAGATATTCAGCTCACCACGTCCTATTTTCATAATAGACTGAATGGCATCATCATGGCCTTTCATTTCCAGCACATCCTTCAGGGGCTTTCCCTCTATAGTAATGTTGCCTACCATAATGCTCTGGGTCTCCTGACGGGTAAGGCTATTGCCTTCCATCTGGTTGGAGGTATAATTCCACTCCAGCCGAAACTTATAGTTAATCTTGCGCCATACCTCATCCGGTATTTTCCCGGCCTCTTCTATGGTTTGCTGTAGCCTGTTGATCTCTGCGAGTTTATCTGTAAATGCCATATTCAGTACAAGCCGGTATTAGAATCCCAGTTCGGTTAAGTATGCACTCATTTGTTTTTCTACATCCGCTAGCTGATCCTTTAACCGTTCAATCTCCGCCTGGGTAGCTTTGATATCGATAGGTGTCTCTTCTTCAAACGTATCTACATAGCGTGGAATGTTCAGGTTATAGTCATTCTCTTCGATCTCCTTCAACGTAGCCCGGTAGGCATATTTATCTTCGATTACCATGCCGGTATCCGTAGTCAATGGAGTCGCTGTTTTAAAAGCCTTATAGGTATTGACAATGTGTGGAATGTCTTTGTCTTCCCGTAAACGGTTTTGATTTTTGCCTTCCTGGTATTCACGGCTGGCATCAATAAACAATACATCTTTGTTGTTGCCTTTGCCTTTGTTGAAAATCAGAATCGCAGCAGGAATACCCGTACCAAAAAAGAGATTAGCAGGCAGGCCGATTACAGCCTCAAGCAGGTTTTCCTTGATTAGTTGTTCCCGTACTTTTCCTTCACTGCTTCCCCGAAACAGTACCCCATGCGGCACAATCACACCTACCTTGCCAATGTCCTCATAGGTAGTTTCAATCATGTGGGTGATAAAGGCATAATCCCCTTTGCTCTTGGGAGGAATGCCCCGGTGAAAACGGTTGTACTGATCAGCTACTGCGTCTTCAGCTCCCCATTTATCGAGCGAAAAAGGTGGGTTGGCAACCACAATATGAAACTTCATCAGATGGTCACCTTCCAGCAACAGCGGATTGTTTAATGTATCGCCCCACTTAATCTCTGCATTGTCCATTTCATGCAGAAACATATTCATCCGGGCTAATGCCCAGGTGCTGCCATTGTTTTCCTGACCGTATAACGAAAAGTTATTGCTCCCAACTTCTCTGGCTACTTTTACCAGTAAGGATGCAGAACCACATGTAGGGTCACAAATACGGTTGCCAGGTTGCGGATCTACCAGTTTTGCCAACAGCGTTGACACTTCGCCAGGCGTATAAAACTCACCGGCTTTCTTACCTGCATCACTGGCAAACTGTGCAATCAGGTATTCATAGGCATCCCCGATAATGTCATTTCCTTCCAGATGCGAAGGTTGCAAGTCTAAGGCAGAGAAGTCAACGAGCAGGTTTTTTAAGCGGCGGTTCCGATCTTTCGTTTGCCCAAGATTGGCTTCGCTGTTAAAGTCAATATTACGAAATACTCTTTCCAGCTTGCTCCGGTTGGCATCTTCCAGCTTTTCGAGTGCAATATTGATTAGTTCACCCAGATGGTTTTCGTTGCGCTGTTCAAACAGGTAGTCAAACGTACATTCGGCAGGAACCTGAAAACGTTCGTTGCGCAAGGCACGTTCGATACGCACTTCATCACCATTGTATTTTTCAGCATATGCAGCCCGCTTGTCTTTCCATACGTCTGTTACATATTTTACAAACAGCATGGTAAGGATGTAATCTTTGTATTGGGTAGCATCAATGGTACCCCGAAAGGTATCACAGGCTTTCCAAACAATATTATTAATCTCTTTCTGGGTTAGTTTCTTTTCCATATAGTTACTTTACAAGTTGGCTGATTACAGCGGTATATAATTGTTTTTTCTGCTGAATGAGTTGTTCAGCCAATACGATTTCCTGTTGATGTATGGCAGCCAGAGCTGCTATTTTCTGTTGCTGCTCCAGGGCTGGAAGAGGGACTTCAAAAGCCCCTAATTCCGACTTACGAATAGACAAGATATTAGTCCCTGCGCCAATCTGCCGAAAAGCTTCTTTGCTGGAAGGAGCATTTAATATGGCTACCAGATATTCCGGATACACCTTTGTAAGGTCAGGACGTAAGACAAAGAATATGGAAGAGGCGATTGCAGGTTTATCTATCTGTCTGTAACACCAGGCTACCAATCGATTCCCTTTTCCTGCAAACAATATATCTCCATCCAGCAATATATGTGTTTGATTCTTTGGTGTTAATTCAATAAATTCATCAGGAGGTCTTACCATCACCCCTTCTTCATTAAATTGCTTTACCTGTAAATATGCTACCTCTCCAGTAGGACTGGATTGCTCATATAATCCAAACCTAATTTCAGTAAAGTCCGCTATTTTTATTTTTTTTATCATTGTAGAGGCTTTCTAATTTCAAAACTAACATAATAGCATTACAAAAGCAAGAAATATTTTTGTAGAGTTTTTCAAAATACAAAAATCAACTTTATAGGATCAAAATAGTAAGCAATAAACAAAAGCTCTGATAATTGGCTCAGAGCTTTAATCAAAATTAAGACTTATTACTTCACCACTGGCTCCCCCACTCCCGTAAACAACCAATGCACATTAGCCTGATAGGTGGCATGCAGGCACCAGAGAAAGAAACAGCTTGGTAGTTGGTGGCCTTTTTCCAGAGAAGACAGATTGCCCTGGGCTACTCCCATTCGCTGAGCAAATTCACGTTGAGAAAGGTTGAGTATGTCCATTCGAAAGAGGCGGATGCGTTCGCTGATGTCTTTTAGGTTCATTGTAATGCTGGTTTGGTTTCGTATGTATTTGTTTTCTGCTGACCGGAAGTATGGTCATGCAGGTTGGTGACTGGAACTATGGTCAGCCAATAAGTTGACTAAAAGTATGGTCATTCTGTAAAATGAACAGAGTTCGAATATTTCTGGAAAGTGACTGGAATACCAGTCAAAACAAAAAGCGACCGGAAGTATGGTCAAAACCAAAAGCGAACAGAGTTCCAGTCATTTTACAAAGTGATTCGATTTCTGTTCACTTCGTTTGCTGAACATTTTTCTGTTCACTCAGTCAGCGATTACCATTTTGACCATAGTTCCGATCAATCACGGCTGTTGACCATACTTCGGATATTTCTTCTGTGTGACCGGAGTTCTGTTCACATATGGCAAATCACCTGATTGTTACCATCCAACACATAGGTATTTTTCCGAACCAATGTAGGGGCGCACCCATGTGTGCGCCCGGTTTCCCGCAAACAATGTCTGTGGTAATCCGATATCGTAGGGGCGACTGGCGGTCACCCTGATTCCCCGCCGAATGATTATGCTATTCCGACCATCATTTCGGATGTATCCCATGCCGTGTCTGCACGAACCAGGGCGATCTGCCAATCGCCCCTACATTTCACAATGGTAATTCGCCAATCCAACCATTTGCTACACGAAACATGGCACACACAGGTGCGCCCTGATTCCCACAGACCGCGTTTGTGCATTTCCGATATTGTACTGGCTGGGCTTGCCCCTGCCCGGTTTCCATTCACGAATGATTTGGGTCTGTTAGACGACGATTTCGGATTTATCCCAGGCATTCGTTGTGGGAAACACGGGTACCCGCAAGGGGCATCCCTACATTTCCCGACGTTGGTTTATAAACCTAAACCGGGTCTGTGGGAAACTGGGCGCACACGTGGGTGCGCCCCTACATTGGTTTGGCATATTCCCAATCGTTCGGAGGGGAAATGTTTGGGCGTGATTGCCCCTACAGGGTATCGGAATCATTGTTGCTAGAATCGACATTTTGCCAGCCTGTTTACGATGCTTTGGTTTTCTGTTTCTCCTGCACCTTCTTCCACTCTACCTTGAGCCATTCGACCAGTTCGGGTTGTCGATAGGTTTCATAGTAATCCACATAGTAGAGGAATTCCGCTTCTGTCATATGATCCATATACAGCGTCAGTTCAGCTATAATTCGCTGGCGGTTTTCGCTCTCTGTCAATGGCTTGGGACGAGGTAGTTTGGAAGTAGGTTTGCCTGTTTCTGCAAACACTGCGTCCAGGTCTACGCCTATCGCGGGTCTGTCGGGTGTAGCTGAGTGGGTATCCTGTTCTGTTGACAACTTTTGGGCAATCTTTTGAGCCGACAGGCTTTGGAAAGGCTCTCTGAACTGTTCAGGGGCTTTGTCCAGGTTGCTCACAATGTCAAACAGAATAGAACTCTGTGAATACTTCAGATCTTTGTGTTTCTGGGCTTTCACCTCTTCTTTCTCTTTTCGGTATTTTCGCAGAAATTCACCCAGCTTCACAAAATCAAACGACTCATAGAGTTGCCCATACTTGCCACTCTGGGTATTGCGAAGACATAAGAGCACATCGGTCAGCGACAGATCCCGAAAGTCTACCTGTACCATACTTGCCATGGCAGTGGTTTGTTTCACAGTTAGCGACTGTTTGATAGTAATCGATTCGGTAAAATACTTGATGAGCACAAACAAAAGCCGATTGGTGATTTCATCGCCTTGTGTACGGGCAAACACCTCCAGAGCCGGAGCACGAGAGGCAATCTCCTCATTGGCATGCTTGTACATCTGGGTAATGAGTACACCGTAGTCCGCTTGCAGAGATTGCATATTGTAAATCAAACTTTCACTTTGTTGCGGAATAGCCTGCAGCCCTTCCATCAGCGTTTGGGCATAGATCTGGTATTTTTTGGCTACGGTCAACTGAGCCGGAAGGTTGTTTTGTTGAAACCATTCGAGCAGGTTTGTGATACGCGATTGAGCTTGCTGAATCAGATTCACAGGCTGGGATTGCTTGCCCAGCAGGGCAGATGATGACGGATGTTGAATCAGGGACATAATAAAAAATTAGCTGGTTATTGAATAGTAAAAAATTGTCTGCTGATTAGTTTGTATTCAGGCATTAATCGCGACACAAACGCATCAGACGGAGATATTCCTCATCCTGATCTCTGGGTGGAGCAAATGATGAACGGGCTCCTCCTCCATTGCCTGACTTAATAGCCGCATAGTACTTCTCAAAAAAACGATTCAGATCGTTGGGTGCTGTGTAGCCATTGTCGCGATACCAGGTAGGAATCATTTCCAGCAGGCTCTGGAAGGAATGAATCACTGACTCATCAGGAATCTCTGCCAGATTCATAGTGGGTTGCTGCCACTGTACAGCAATCTTGTAGCGGATCTGTTCCAATACCTGTTTGAGAAACTTATCATCGCGTCCATAGATCCACTTGTAAGCCCCGAAGTATAGCAGATAGACCTCTCGACAGGGTACAAGACACGGATCGACTGGAGTAGCCTTAGAATCGGTTTTAAGGCTATGAACGTTTTGCATAGCATTTTCTTTCTGTACAGCCTTCTTAGGGGAGGGGGCCGGCGCAACCTGGGGAGGGGTTACTATAGCGGCTTCTACAACAGTTTGGTTGTTTTCTTCGCTCTTCAAAAAATTTTCTTGCTTCTCCCCTGCTTGTTCATTTTTAAAAATCTGATCTTCATTTGAAAATTGAAAATCTTGCGCGCATGCGCTTTTTTCTATTATTGTATTGTTATTATTTTTGTTTTTATACTTGTTATTATTACTGTTACTATATATGTTATTATAGTGTGCATTCTGTTCATAGGCAAATGGAATAGTTTTCATATCCTGATGCGAACTCTCTTCATACCCTGATCGAAAATTATTCACAGGCAATGGTGAAGTCTCTTCATATAGGTTATGAAATTCGCTCATCGAATAGTCCATACCAGATACGGAATTTTCTTCCTGCTGCATAGGAAAACTATTCACAACCGTTGAAGTTTTTTCAGCTGTAGACGGAAAAGTATTCATAGGCTGCTGTGCATTTTCTGCATACCCTTCTGAGTCTTCCTGGTTTGCATCATGGTTGTGTGCATCCTGCATAGCCTGCCGATGTTTGTATTGCACAGCTCTGCGCTTTTTTTGCTGAATGGCCTGTATCCATTCCTCTGACCCCTGTACAGTTTCAGACAAAGGAAGTTGATTCTGACACTGATGTATTGCTTTTTTCCAAACCGGACAGGCACGCAAAAAACGGGATTCTGCATTTATTTCTACCAATCCTTTGCCCTCTAGCCGGGTAATGGCATCAAACACCCAGCGCGAGGTTAGACGAAGCGCTTTACCCAGTTCTACTTTGGAGGCGTAACACCAACCCGTTTGAGCAGAAAAATTATCGATCAGACTCATCAATGCATGTTCGTTCATGCTGATGTCAAAATGTCCAAGCAGGTCATGATAAATGAGTGTGTACTTCATAAAAGTGTGATAACAAAGAGTGGATGAATGAATAGACAATTGGGTTTAGACAATAGCATTCCACTACCCGATGGTTAGATCAGGCAAATGCAGACAGTATCAATACTGGGCATTGGGAATGAGAAACGATAAAAGGATTTCCTATTCTTAGGAAACAGGTTCGATAGTGAGGTATGACGGATTGTCGACCAGCTTCAAAATCTCGGCGTGTTCAAATGTCCACTGAGCATTCTTGCCAGCTCCTATCCGTTGACCACTCTGGATCACTCCAGCTCCCATGAGTCTATGGATATGAAACCGCGAAACGCCCAGTTGATTTTCCGCATCGGCCATTGTGATGCGTGTAGTCTGACCTGTAGCCTGATGGATGTATAGGGCTTCCAATCGTTTGACTTCTGACTGTAAACAGGCTAGTTCGGTTTGTAGCTGTTCTAGTTGCTGGGATAGGCGCAATGCGTCCATAGTGTATACCTGGATGAGAATTAAAAAAAGAATAAAACAGAAAAGAATGCAGAGGCAGGGTGTACAACTGATTAATTGTACTTTTTTGCGGAAGGCAGGTTAGTGTCCCGGTCGACGAGGGATACTTGGAGGATTACTGAAAAATAACGGGGTACTACCAGATACAAATAAGCCGATTACTGAGAAACTGTTCACAAGTGACAAACTTGTGTGTACTAAAAATGATAAGGGTTGATTTTTAGATAAAGTGTTTTTTGTGGATAAATGGCCAATAGGAACACCTTTTTCGACGGATGATTTTACGGTTCTCATGAAAGTTGTATGGGTTTGAAGCACTAAAAAAGTAAATAGACTGATCAAAATTCAGCACCTGATTTTGATCATTTCTCAGGTCTGAATCTCTAAAAGCAAAAATAATCCAAACCGATAACAGGTGCAAATGAAATAAGCAGAATTTATGGCGAAAATAAAATTTATATGATTTTTCTTGGATATACGGGAAGTGTCATTTTGTAACAACAGGCATATTTATCCAGATTTATTGCAATTTCGAGGAGAGATATTTGATTATAGATTTATAACTGCGGGAAGTGAGAGAAAATATAAGTGAAGCTTATAAATTCAGACTAACAAATACATAGGACTACTGGTTTTGGAGGATAGTATACCCTCAAGTCAATCAAGGGAGGATGTTCTATTCTTGTTTCTACAGGCAAATCTGTTTCTTACCTACAAAGGTGGGGATACCTTTTCTATTGGCTGTGTACACTCCCTTACTAAAACTCAAGTGATCAAAGCCAGATTCTATTGAATTCTGTAGCGACTGCCTTCATACTGTTCCGCAATAGATACTGATACAAATTGCTTCCGTTTTAGTATATACTTCTTTTCTCAAGGATAAGCGGGACAGTCTCATCGATTAATTGTGAATATAAGCAACAGGAAGAAAATAAAAATATAATAGATTGTCTTAAATGCACCGATTTACAATGGTTTACATCTCATGAAATTATATATTATTCTATCCTACTTCCTATGTATCAAAAGGGTAATGTTTCCATTAGTTTCCAATTAGTTCAACAGATCAATGCCATTATACCTTGCTCCTATGTTCAGATAGTTATTCATAGATATAGTAGCTATTTCTGTTAATGTCTGATTGGAATGCCTGATTGAATTATTTTGATACACTCAATCACCTCTTCGCGCGTCTGATCGAGCCGTGTCACTATACGGCAAAGGAGTTCTTCTACCTTACCTGTCTGAAACCTCAGGTCAGCATCCGTTAATTGAGGAAACCTCTGCTGAAGGGCTTTGGCTTGCAGATACCAGTCGCCAGTTATTTTAAAAGGAGCTATACCTACAGGATATTTAGCTACACCATTATTGTTTTGCCTATCCATGGATTTTGTGAGTACGTTTATAAGTAAGTACTCAATATAAAGGTATACTTATTTAACCGTAATAATATTACATATCACATAATCAATCTTGCATATATCACACATTACCAACAAAATACATTGTTTCATTTCCAGATTTTAAAGGAAAACGGCAATTTGATTTGCTAGTCATTGCTGCTTTACAAGTCCTGTGAGTAGGATGATCAGGAATAGAAAATTCAGGAAAGAAAACCATGACCTGAAAGCCGATTGGCAATTGAGAAAGATGAAAATCTCTTTTTGCGCCAGTGATTTTTATTTTTCCGAACTTTCTCAATCAGACAATTACATGTAGACTAAAAAAACCACTACTATTCAAATCTCTCTTTTACAGTTCATACATCTTTTTTGACAATTCATCCAATATCGGTCTGATATCTGGCTTAAGAGTTAGTATTTTTGGATACTAGTGCATATATACTCTTTCCACAGAAACTCTTCAGCATATTGATACAAGCAGGTTTGCATCCTGGCTTCTTTTCCAAAGCAGAATGGAGGTATCACCTTCTCATGATGCCGGTGTTGTTCCCTCTGGGCAACTATTACCTTATTGGTCCGTCCTACTTTCAGCAACCCAGCCTGTTTCTTATCGGTACTCTGCTGGTATTCATTTTATACTGGTTTTCCATTAGTATACTCACAGTGGCAGTACGAAAAGTATTGGCTTATTGGTCAGAAAAAGAACAGGTGTGGATACGAACTTCTTTCGTGTTTCTGGTAGTAGGCATACTTACCTTCTTTCTTGCTTTTTTTGATGTTTGGATCTATAGTTTATTTCATCAGACAGGTGTAAAATTTTCGTGGAAAACAGTTTGTCCAATCCTTATTCTGGGTGGAGTCTTTGATTTCTTTCTGTGTACAGCCGTTCTTCTTTTCAACTCAAATCTGATCTGGAAATCCAACACCCCCACTAATTCAGCCAGTTGGCTAGCTCTGGCTAATCCGGCTCTGACACGATTAGGAATTTCACCTCTGGGTTGGGGCTTTCATGGACTGGCCGTACTGGTTTTTATACCGATTGCCAACCATCTGATTATTGGCCCCCGCTACTGGACCAATGGATTGTTACTCGCACTAGGATCAGCGGTAGTAACACTCCTATATATTCCCATTGCAGCCTTGTTAACGTTGAGTGTACGACTGGCAATCTATTGTTATCCCAGCCTGCATTGTACAGTACTTCGCATTGGGTTCATGTTGTTGTTAACCGGAATTGTTTCAAGTATCTCTGCAATTGGAAGTGTGTGGGTACTTAGTAAAATCGACATACTGGATGTCCGGTTTTCTCACGATAATATATATACTCTTATTCTGTTAGGTTTAATTTTTGATTTATTGTTCTGTATAGCACATGGTTATTTTTATGCCTTATCCATGTGGCAAAAACAACAGGTTGAAATTGAAAAACTAAAAAAAGAGAAACTACAACACCAGTTTGATACACTCAAGGGCCAGCTAAATCCACACTTTCTGTTTAACAGTCTCAATTCGCTTTCTTCCTTGATCAGTGAAGATACCCAACAAGCGGAACATTTTGTGGATGATCTGGCTAAAGTATACCGTTATCTTTTACAAACAGGCAGATCATCTCAACCTGATGGCGAACATAGTGAGTTGGTAACACTGCAAACCGAACTCAATTTTATTGCCTCCTATATCAGCTTATTAAAAACCCGGTATGGCAAAAGCCTTCTTATTGAGCAACACATAGCCGAGGCATACAAAAACCGTACATTACCTCCACTCACTCTGCAAACATTAATTGACAATGCCATGAAACATAATAGTATGCTTCCGGGCCGTCCTCTTACTATCTGCATTACAACAAGTGATCCCGGACATTTGAGAGTACGAAATAATATACAACGTAAAACTATGCGCCTGGAAACAGGTCAGTCCGGATTAGCTAATCTGGCAGCCAAGTATCAGTTAGTATGTAAAAGTGAACCACAAATCATAGAAAATGATCAATATTTTGAAGTAATCGTACCTCTTCTCGAAAGCAATCGATAAGGGCACTGTATAGTATGAACTCCAGACTAAAACATATCATCTCCAAACTACCATTCAGGCGTTTACCTAAACACCAGCAGAATGCTACTGTACATAATACGATACCAGTAACGCAAAAAGAAGGTTTGCGATGGCATGTTTTATTAATGCCTATGGTATTCATTCCATTGGTTTCCTACTGGCTGGTTGGTCCTGCCTATTTCTCTGATGGAAAAATATTTCTGCAGGCATCACTTCTTAACTATTTCCTGACAGGTTGCTGTGTACTTACACTAGATACTCTAACCCAAAAGGTTATTCGCCAATACCCTGGATTAGATCAAAGTGCAGCCCGTGCAGGTCGTACGTTTCTGGTATTTTTTCTTGTTACACCCTCTTATTTAGTAGTTGGAATTTTTATCTATAGTTATTTTCACCTGTTTGGATTTCAACATACCCCAGGATTAACCACACGGATTCTACTCTATAATGTGGGATTCAATATATTGTCTGTAGGTATCGATGAAACAGTCTATTCGCTTCGTAAATGGAGAGAAAATGCGTTAGAACGTGAAGAGCTGGAAAAAGTAACTCTTCAAAGTCAGTATGAAAGCTTAAAGCATCAGGTAAATCCCCATTTTCTATTTAACAGTCTCAATTCACTGTCATCATTGATCGCTGATGAACCCCAACAAGCGGAACATTTTGTAGACGAAATGGCCAAAGTATATCGCTATCTTCTGCAAACAAACAATGGCCAGGAAGGCAATGGAGAACTCACAACTTTAGCAACTGAGCTGGATTTTATTGAATCCTACTTCCATTTGCTTAAAACCCGTTACCGTGCTGGTATTGAGCTGCAAATTGAGATAGATAGAGAATATATGACCTATCGGTTACCTCCTCTGGCATTACAAATGCTGGTTGAAAATGCTGTTAAGCACAATGTAATTTCAAACAGAAAGCCTCTTCTGCTGGAACTATTTATTCAGCAGGATCAAGCTGCAACAAATCTGTTGATACGCAATAACCTTCAGCGCAAAATCGGCGCAACCATCCATTTACCGGATTCAAACAGGGATACGTCCAATGGTGTTGGCTTAACCAATATTACAGCCAAATACCGATTGCTAAACCGAAACAAAGCAGGAGCAGGAAAAACGGGTATAACCGAGCCTGCCATCCTTTGTGACGATCATTACTTTACTGTTGTTTTACCGCTTTTTCTCCCATAAATTATGAATATCTTAATCGTAGAGGACGAAGAACTAGCCGTCCGCAAATTACAAAAGTTACTGACAGAGGTTGATCCTTCTTTAACCATTGTTGGCGTCACCAACAGCATTGAAGATACGGTTGCCTGGCTTGGAGAATATGACAGTACCCATCCATCCAAGCCAGATCTGATATTTATGGATATTGAACTGGCAGACGGGCAAAGTTTTGAAATCTTTGATCAGGTAGAAGTATATAGTACGGTCATCTTTACTACGTCCTATGATGAATATGCCTTACAAGCTTTTAAGGTAAATAGCATTGATTATCTGCTCAAACCGATTCAGAAAGAAGATTTGCAGCGCAGCCTCAAAAAATTTCAGGATCTGAAAACATCAATGACTCAGGCAGGTACTGAAACCAATGTTACTTTAAATGTAGATAAACTATTACGCGAACTGCAGTTACAATCTGCCAAAGATTACCGCAAACGTTTTCTGGTACGGCAAGGGCAACGGTATCTGTCTATTGAAACCAGCGAGATCGCCTATTTCTTTACAGATGAACGATACAGCTTTTTTGTCACCCATACCAATCAGAAGTTTCTGGTAGATTATACACTTGATGAAATATCCCAGTCACTCGATCCAGCCCATTTCTTCCGAATTAATCGGGCAATGCTTGTTACCCATAAGTCTGTTGACCAGATTCAACCCTATTTCGGTAACAGGCTATCACTGGTATTAAAACCTATTCTTGACAAAGAAATATTGGTAAGCCGCGAAAAAGTACAGGATTTTAAGAAATGGATGGGAAAATAACATGTATAGCATAACATAGCCCTACATGCGCATAGTTTTATGGATCTTTGTTTTGACCTGAACTATGCGCATGAATTTTTTTGTAGTGAATTCCGTTTAAACACCAACCTTGTGGTTAATTCTATGCAAAAACTTTTTTGCGGTGAATTCAACACATCGGCAATTTTGCCGTCAACTCTGGGCAAAAATTGTTTTGACTCAATCTACCATGATCCACACTTCTACATCTCCGCTGCGGTGACTTCACCGCACGACTTATCATGTACTGAAACCAGTTCAACACGTCTGTATGAACATAGTTATACACAAAACAATGTGTATCGCAATAAAATACACAGACAGATAGAAATGTCAGATATCAAACAAATAAGAAGGTTGTTGAAATAAAATAAATCCAACACCCATACGTCTACCAGATAGAATGGGTGACCTATAGTTACTCAACTATTTATCATCCTAAATCAAAACCATTTACCTGACTTTTGGGTTATTTTGTAAACCTGACTCATTACTTCTATGAACAACCAAGAACTTATTCAAAAAACCTATATCGAGTACCTTCTTGAAAATGGCAAGGTCCCTCCTTCTCCCTATCTTTTAGCTAAACTAGCCGGAATTGATGAAAAAGATTTTTATGCCATCTACAATTCGCTACAGGCAGTAGAGGCAGATATCTGGCTCCAGTTTTTTCAGGAAGCCAAACAACAAACCATTTCCCAGGAAGTGTATGAACGATATTCTGTCCGTGAAAAACTTCTTTCCTTTTATTATACCTGGGTGGAGGTATTGAAAAATCACCGGAGTTTTGTACTGTTTGCTGCAGGAACCAGACATCTACACCAGGAAACAGCCCTGCTAAGTCCTTTCAAGAGAGCATTTACCGAATATGCAAATGAATTAATTACTGAAGGTCGTAATACAGGAGAGGTTGTAAACAGACCATTTGTGACTGAAAGATATGCTGATGGATTCTGGGTTCAAGCCTTATTTGTACTACGTTTTTGGGTAAAAGACAATAGTGCTGGTTATGAATTGACAGATGCCGCTATAGAAAAAGCAGTAAATACATCGTTTGACTTTATTGGTAAGTCAGCACTGGATACATTGTTTGACTTTGGCAAATTCCTTTATCAGACTCAGCGAGCAGGATACGGACTATAAGATCGGACTACGTAGTAAAAACAGGCATTTGTCATCAATCAAACCTACACTATGAAATCGCAGAATAATATTCCAGCAACCAAAGTTGAAAGAGCAACCCGGTTTGTTACCACAGGTATTAAAGTTGGAGGAAACTACATTAAGCACTATGCAAAGAAAGCCATCAATCCGGACCTATCCCGTGATGAGCTTCATGAAAGCAATGCAGCTGATATTTATGAAACTCTTAGTGAATTAAAAGGCAGCGCACTAAAAGTAGCACAGATGATGAGTATGGACCGCAATCTGTTACCGAAAGCCTACTCTGAACGATTTCAAATGGCACAATACAGTGCACCTCCTCTATCTGGTCCATTAGTAATCAAAACCTTTACCCGCTACTTCGGCAAAGCGCCTCAAGCATTGTTTGATACGTTTGCGATGGACGCATCCAATGCAGCATCTATCGGTCAGGTACATCAGGCTACAAAAAATGGCAAAAAGCTGGCCGTGAAGATCCAGTATCCGGGGGTAGCTCAAAGCGTTAAGTCAGATCTGAAAATGGTTAAGCCCTTTGCTGTCCGTTTGATGAATCTGAATGAAAAAGATGTAGATAAGTATATGGACGAAGTTGAGACGAAACTTCTGGAAGAGACAGACTATCAACTTGAACTTCAACGTTCTCAAGAAATATCAACAGCCTGTGGCCACATTAACGGTCTGGTATTTCCGACCTACTATCCTGAATTTTCCAGCGAAAGGGTACTTACTATGGACTGGCTGGAAGGTTTCCATCTGGACGACTTTCTTAAAACCAATCCTTCTCAGGAAGTACGTAATAAAATAGGTCAGGCCTTATGGGATTTCTATGACTTTCAGGTCCATATACTACGGAAAGTACATGCAGATCCCCATCCGGGAAACTTTCTGATGCGTCCGGATGGAACGATGGGTGTTATCGATTTTGGTTGTGTCAAAGAGATTCCGGAAAACTATTACCGCAATTATTTCACGCTGATCAATCCTGATAATCTGAAAGACCCGGCTATCTGTGATAAAGTTTTTGTTAATCTGGAATTTTTACACGAACAAGACACTCCTCAGGAACGAAAATTTTATAGTGATTTATTTATTACTATGATTGGCTTGTTGGGCAAACCTTTTCATACCCAAGAGTTTGACTTTGGAGATGATGCTTATTTCCAGTCTATTTATGATTATGCAGAATATCTTTCCAATCTAAAAGAATTAAGAGAATCAAAAGTAGCACGTGGTTCAAAAGATTCTTTATATATTAACCGGACGTATTATGGATTGTATTCCATGCTGAATCAACTGAAGGCAGTAGTTCGCACCAGCAGTCCGGCATGGCTATGGCAACCTATCTGAACTAACACTATATAAATGCTTCAATAAAAGAGTTTTGCATCGGGGGTCATCTGTTTTTCCAGTAAAATATTTCCATTTTTTATATGGAATTTACAACTTATTTGTATCTTAACTAAGTGTAATAAAAACACTGGAGAAATCCATTTACAGTACCAGCTTACATGATCTATAATCATATACACCAGACTCCCGATGAAAAAACGCATACTTATCCTTGCTGTTTTACTAGCCTGGATTAATCCAATACTTACCAGAGCACAGCTCAATCAGGTCTTACGATTAGAATTACCCTTAAAAGAAGACGATTACGAAGATCTGATTTATGATGTAACACCTTTAGAAAAACAAGGACTACTTGTATCTACTCAACCACGCTTTCCGTCGGGAAGAGATGGGAATGTATGGAATATTACTCGTTATGATACTACACTGCATCAGATATGGGCTAATCAATACAAAGTAGATCACCTGTTCGAACCTGTCAACACCTATCTGGATTCCAGTTATTATTATGTATTGCTAGCTCAGCCAGACTCGAAGAAGTTTAAAATATTTCGACTGGATCTGATAACGGGTGATCATGAATGGATGGATGGTAATACCCTGACTTATATTTATATGACAGAGTTCAAGGTATTAAGTAATACAGCTTTTATTGGTGGAATAGTGAATTATCGCCCTGTTGTGCTAACATTCAACTTCTTTGATAAACGAACGCGTGTATTACCGGCTTTGTATGAACCCCGTACAGAGCTTAATCATATTCAGATTGATCCATACCAACGTATCAGTAATGTACTCATCTATACGCAGGAACGTAATCATGGTAAGTTATCTGTTCGCTCGTTTGATTATTCAGGTAAAGTAGTACAGAATGTGACATTGGAAAGTCCTAAAGAGAAAGGTCTTATTACAGGACGTATTACATCCCTCAACGAACAGGAAAAGCTAATTATGGGACACTATGCCTATAAAAACCTTCCTTACTCTCAGGGGTTATTCATGGCTAAACTCAATGGGAATAACCAGGAATACATCAAATACTTTCAATTTAATGACTTTAAGAACTTCTTTAATTTCATGAAGCCGCGCCGACAGGAAAAAATCAAAGAACGGATTTTAAAGAAACGCCAGAAAGGAAAAGAAATGTTATTGCATTATAAATTGCTAATGCATGATATTATCGAAACTTCAGATCAGTATATACTTGTTGCAGAAGCATTTTACCCGCAGTATCGTTCAGGTACTTCGTATGGCTATGCCTATGCTCCAATAGGAAACTTAGGAAGAAGTTATGGGGACCGTGTATTTGAAGGGTATCACTATACTCATGCTGTGATATGTGGCTTTGACAAATCAGGCAATCTACTTTGGGACAACTCTTTTGAAATCCAGAATATAGTTAATTATAATCTGCGGGAAATGGTTGAAGTTGCCTTTGACCAGGACAAAATTATTCTCACCTATCCGGAAGAAGGAGAAATCCATACCAAAGTGATTCGTGGTAATGATGTATTAAAAGAAAAAGAGAAATTTAAGATCGCGACTAATTTTGAAGAAGATAAAGTGATTGACTCTGATGATGTGAATATTGATTTCTGGTATAACAAATACTTTATCAGTTGGGGCACACAGGAGATCCAGGGTGCAAGAACGGTAGGCTCCAGCAAACGCAGAGTATTTTATCTTAATAAAATAACCTACGATGCCAATCTGACTACCCGACAAGAGTAATTGATATATTTTGTATAGGCGGATCATCTCATAAATCACATAGTATTTCATTGATTTTCACATAGGTCATTCTTAGCAGATTAATTACATAGCTGTTTTAGCTGAATCAAGCTGGAACAGCTATTCTTTTTTAGTAAAGAGTTTTCTTTACCTTTACACTACAAAACTATAGTATGCATGCCTTTTACAATCTTGCAGTTACTACTTGTTGCCGGTGCTGCTCAAGGATTTCTGTTAGCCTTTTTGCTGGTAACCCGAAGAGTTAATCCTTTGGCAAGTCGTTTATTAGGGTTATTAATTTTTCTAATTTCCATTCAAACGTTATTAGTCGGCTTTGACAATCGGGAATTTTTTCTTCGCTTTCCTCATCTGAGTAAGATATCCTGGCTACTACCCTCTTTGTTTGGTCCATTACTCTTCTTGTTTACCCGAAAAATAACTTCAGAGAAACCAATCTGGAAAAGAGCAGACTGTATTCATCTGGTTCCCTTTATCGTTTATTTCTTTTATCTCTTGCCTTATTATGCAAAATCGGCAGCAGAAAAAAGTGCCTATCTCGATAACTTTGAGGCAGCTCTACAGGACGATTTTGGTTTTTTGAATCAACTAACCAACTTCCTGCATCTGTTTTATGTAACGTTGTCTTTATTTATAGTAAAGAAATACCAGCAGGGTATTCTGAATTCATTCTCTGATATTACCCAGATTCGCCTCCGCTGGCTTCGACAGCTTCTGCTTTTTGTCTTAACTGTAATGCTTATCTCTGTTATTATTTTTTATGCAAAAAAATGGAATATTGGTTGGTTAACCCAGCTCTATCGCTATCATTATCTTGGTGTTGTAGCCTTAATTTACTGGATTGGCTATAAAGCACTCTCACAGCCTCGCATTTTTAACCAGTTTGAATTGCCAGTCACCCATGTGCCTGAACCCAAAAAAGATGTGTCTATTTCTGTTGTAGCAGAAGAAGAAATACCTAAAAACAAATACCAGAAATCGACATTGACTAATGATGTAGCGGATACCTATCTTAAGCAGTTGGCTCATTTGATGGAAAACGAGAAACTGTACCTGCGGCAAGAACTCACCATTCAGGATTTAGCGGAACGAACAGGTATTTCCAGGCATCAATTGTCTCAACTTATCAATGAGCGCCTGGAAAAGAACTTTTATGATTTTGTAAACGAATATCGTGTAAAAGAAGCACAGCGTATGCTTGTTGATCCCAAGTATAAACACTTGACGACATTAGCTATTTCAGGAGAAGCAGGATTTAACTCCAAAGCCACATTCAATGCTGTTTTCAAAAAAATAACCGGACAAACTCCGTCTGAATACATCAAATCATACAAAGAAGTTGTCTGAATTTATCGGATCAGACGATCAATACTGAGTGGGGATATACTTTTGCACCACATTTTACTACAATCTTATTTACAACTATGCAAAAAAAGATCCTTTGTTTCTGGATAGGTCTAATCATATGCCTGTCCAGCTTTGCTCAGACGGTAAAGCTAACTCCCACTCAGATGCAGGAAGATTTTGATGTCTTCCAGAGAGCATTAAAAGAAGCACATCCTGGTTTGTATCGTTATACAGATACAACAACATTTACAAAGATTTTTGATAGTCTGTCACATTCTTTTAAACGAGAGATGACTGATCAGGAATTCTATCAAACTCTTACTCCAGCTATTGCGCAGATCAAATGTGGTCACACAAAATTTCATCCGGATGGCAAGTGGACGACTCGTTATTTTTACGCAACAGATCAATTGTTCCCTTGGCAGCTTTATTTTACTCAGCAGAAGGTATATGTACTGGAAAGTTATGCAGGCAATCTTCCAGTCGCTAAAGGAACAGAAATTATTGCAATCAATGGCAAACCTGTTTCAGAAGTTGTTTCTTCATTACTCACAAAAATTTTCGTAGATGGAAACAATCGGTCTACCCGATATCTGGAATTAAACCAAGGCTTTTCAGCTTATTATGCTAACCTTATAGGTTCGTCCCCATCCTTTCAGATTACTTGCCGTAAAACAGATAGTACTACTTCATCTCTTGAAGTTCCAGCAGTAACAGTATCTCAGATTGAAGCATTTGAGAAACAGCATCCCAAACCAGAAGAACCTACCTTTCAGCTAAAATTTCTGGACAATCAAACGGCTCTTATACGTATCAAGGTATTCTATCCAGCACAAAAAGGAGATGATTATGAACAATTTCTAAAGGAATCTTTTGCTCAACTCAAAACCCGCAATATTCAACATTTGATTCTTGACTTGCGGGATAATGAAGGAGGCCTGGACAGATGGGGAGCTCAACTATATTCTTATCTGACAGATGAAAAATTTCCTTACTATGACCGTCTGGAAATGACCCCAACCCATTCATATAGCTTTGCACAATATGCAGATATGCCTAAGTTTTACGGCATTCTAAAAATGCTAATCAAAAAACCTAAAAATGGACCACATTTATGGACACATCACAAAAACCTGAAGGTTCAGAAGCCCCAGCAAAATGCCTATTTGGGTAAATTATATATTCTTACGAATGGATGGAGCTTTTCGGTAACGTCAGAGTTTGCTGCAATAGCCCACTCTCATCAGAGAGCTACATTTATTGGACAAGAAGTAGGCGGAGGCTATTATGGAAACAACAGTGGCACCTTCATTATTGTTAAATTACCTCACAGTAAGTTTATTGTAGGGATTCCCATGTTAGCTTATTATATGGCTGTTTCAGGATATCCATATCCGGATCATGGTGTGATTCCAGATCATACGATTGAACCCTCTATTCAGGATATACTTAATCATACTGACAGGGAACTACAATTTACTCTGGATTTGATTAAACAATCTTCGCTTTCATCAAATGGTAATTAACTATAATTAACAACAAAATAGAAGGTATTCAAACAAGTACAGATAATGTTTAGGAAAAGGTGATTGAAATTCTAACACAACAATAAATATTTAAACAATCATAATCAATCGCTATCACTTCCCAAGCTTACAAACAGAAAAAGTCCCATTGTATGTTACCCGGACTACATACAATGGGACTGTGTATTGTATTAATAATCTATCTGATTATTAGCTGGCAGCACGTAAATGATCGGCACTCTCAATGAAAAGTTCTGTAAAGGTAGACTTTGATACAGCCAAAGAAGACTGAAGCTTTCTGTCAGCATCCCCTAATCTTTCTCTGGTATGTGAGTATACCTCATTAAAAGAAGCTGCATCACATTTTTTCAATTCATCAAAATCTATGGAATATTTGCTATTAAAAGTCTCATCAAAAGTCTGTACCTGGCATGAATCACATGAAACTACTAACACAGTATTTTCATCCAAAACAGCATAGTACCATATATTAAACTCGTCTGTCAGATATAACGGCAATGTTGTTGCCAGATTATCAATAGTTTCTGTTGTTAATCTACGTTTAATCTTAAGTGCCATAGTTTTCTAACGTTTTAATTATTTTCAATTTGGGTAATAAGTGGATTGGTTAAATTTGTGTATGCAATCCTGCACAATTCCACTTCTATTTTAATATACATCTGCACTCACATCAACTCGGTTTGTTTCCTGCACTGAGCGTGGTGCTTTAGTAAAATCCAGAAAAACACCTACAACTTCATCTCCTGTCAGAAGATCTGTATTCACCAATGAGACTTCTGCTTCTATAGCCCATTCAGGTATTTCGATTACTTCATTATACTCAGCAATAGGATAACAATTTGCAACAGAAACTTCATTGAATGGATGCCATATGATACTTTCAGTCCGTCCATTATGGTTAGTCATCTTAATACAGAAATAGATTTTTATAAAATCATCAATCCAGTCAAAATAAGAAATATGTGAAAGGAGGATTACTTTATCTAAAACCATCTCTGTAAAATCAGGGTCAAGGGTAATGCGTTGACAAGGATAGCGGGTTGTAAGTTCAATCATCAGTAAAAAATCGAAAAGTAATACACTGAAAACAGGATATATCAATACATAAAACCACACCCTTTATTGAGTAATCTATCAGCGATCTATTACTCACTGTTGTCTGGCCTATGACTTCTTAATAACGCCTTTCCGATCATCATTTCTATCTTGCGAACTCCCTCCTTCTCCACTGTTAACAGCATACTTAACATCCGTATTCGTATCTTCCTGCCATATCATTCCAAAAATTTGAGCAGCAGTAAGTTTTTGATACTTTTGAATATACCCTCTGCCACTACAAACACCGCAGATAGCAAATTCGCGTTCCTGTATCTGAACAGTACGACTTCCGGCACAATGAGGGCAAGTGATCTTTTCAGCAACGTACATGGCTATTATTAGTTTTGTTTTAATTTGTAAAAACACCTGGTCCACCTATTGCAACCAGCATTTTTTATAGTCTAAAGCTGTTGTTTTATTAATCTGGCAATTTGTTCGAATGGTAATCCCTTATCGTTCAAAGCTACCAGAGAAATATTTTGTCCGTCATATTCTACCAACGGATTATTTTTTTCCAATCCAGCCCATTCCATTACAGGCTCAATCAAATAATCTTCACACCAATGAATTTCACGTTTACCGACAATCCGAAAACCACTTTTGGTTTCCATAGGCTTCCATCGGCAATCCGTATGGTGTTTTACATATAAATCACATAATACTCCCAATACACAGAAATGATCTTCTTTATCTCTAAGCCGTTTAGATCCCTGTTTATACTCCCCACTGAGCAATGCCTCTGTCCATAACTGCTTAACTTTACTATTCATATGGTTTGTTTTTTTAAAATGAATCCCTTCTACCAGATAAAGATCAAATCTGAAAGAGTACCACTTTCCTTAGGCAGGGATACGCCATCCGGTATTTTCCGGCAAAAAACGAATTGACTTTCCTTCCTGTGAAACAGAGTCTCCACGCATAAACCAATTCATTTCCTCACTGATTAATTCATCTTCCGGCGCTATTTCTACAGGCTCTAAAGAATCATCTCTTAAATCCAGAAAAAATGATTCAGATTGACGAATACGATCATCGGCCCATTTCAATAATGCCTCCCACGCCTGCCATGCTTCAAATTCCTGATACATAGCTATCTCTGCGCCGTTCTGATAGTATTCTTCCAGATATAAATCTTTATTCGAAATCATAGTTGTAGTAAATGAATATAATAAGGTACTATAGCTGGTTGAGAGAGGGGAAATCTATTAATAAATTTCCTGCCAGATTTCACCCTCTCATCAGATCTTACTTAAAAAGGCAGGTCTTCATCATGCATGGATGTAATAGGCAGGTCTAGCTGTGAAATAGGCTCCTGCATATTGGAATGCACCATGTTAGATGAATTACTTGTCGTCACTACTTCATCATACACACGAAGGCGATATAATTTGCGGTCATACGCCATATCCGGAGTAACACCATAATCATTACGAGATTGGGCATTTGACAAATAATTCACCAATTCTTTATGCAAACGTTCATAGTTTATTGTCCATGAAGGCATAACCAAACGAGGAAATACAGTCTGAAAACGACGTCCGTCATCTGCAATACGTACGCCCAGCATTATTTTCACATAAGAAGCTTTGTCACTTTGCAGAATCTGGTGCAATTGTTTCAGGTTTCCTTTAGAAATGGATGCAAAATCCAGTACAACTGCTTTGTCTTCTGTTTTCTTGTTCATCCAGGCATTTACAAAGTGTAGTAATTCTGCTTCTCCTACACGTGCACGTTGAAAAGGAGCACTAAACCAATCTTCATAAGGAGATTTTCCCTTTTCAAAAAATACCTGAGGGATGTAAGCGGTTTTCCCTTGTTGATTAATTACCTGAATATTACCCACTGTCGATGGACGAGCATCTTCATTTTTCACAAAAAGAGAGTGACGTACCCGTACATCTCTTCCAGATTCATCTTTACCTTTTAACCAAAAATCGATCCGATACCGACCGTCTTCTTCGCGATAGTTTACAGGTTTAGTCCTGCCACTATCCAGCGATTCCTGAGTGACAATACCCATTTCAATACGTTCTGCATCAGTTGGGTTAATTGCTTCAACATACGCCAATAAAATACCTACATAGTGTTCTCTACGTACTGATTCCTGGGGCATAGTTGGAATGGAAGTTGCTAACATAGAATTTAAAAATTAAGGAAGTTAAACATCTTTTGAAGTAAATATTCTGGTTTTCTTATTGAAGCTTCTCTCTATTCGCAACCACAAATCAGGCAGCTTCTGCCAGTTTCATTGCACTTTCATGATAGAAAGCGTCGTATACCTTTACAATTGCAGCAAGGTCATTTTCAACCAGAAAATCTTTAAACATGCCAAATGGCGTTTTAGCAGGTAAATACCCGTCTGTATTTGTTATGAACTTGTAGTCTACTCCATTACCATCCTGTCTGCGTACAGTTTTGGAATAGAACACACATGTTGCATTCTTTTCAATCATCCCTTCATTCTCTTTTCCTTTTACCTTTAACCGTTGAATTCTTTCACCATCTGAATCCATTAAAGTTTCGGTATGTCCTACAACAAACACATATTTGTTTTTTAGGCTTTTCAACGCCTGAAACAAATTGAATATCTCTGTGTTGTATAAGTTCCATACATCAAATCCCTTAGCTTTATTTTTACATTCAGCTAAAAGAATATCACAGAATTCAGAGAACGAATCCAGTATTATTATTCTAAACTCATCATTATCACGTAACCGGTTAATTGCTTCAAACAGTTTGAAAGTAGAATTGATCGGTACATTTACCAATCCCTTAGATTGAAAGGGCAACATTTTGCGTTCAACATTTAATACAACCGCATCTTTGCCTAAGTTATGTAGTGAGTAGCTCTTGCCTGTACCTGAACCACCGCCAATGATTGTGATAAGATTCATAGTTTTATTCGTTATTTGCGATATTATTTATAGTACAAATATAATCAAATATCATATTATCCAAAATAATTATTAAAAATATTTTCAAGATATTTATTATCATCTCAACTTCAGTACTTTATAAAATATGATGATAAGACATGATATATAACAATAAAAAAACTCCATCAACAGGGTTAATGGAGTTTTCGAACAAGGATGAAAAATAACAAAAGAGAAGGTTGTCAACTATTTTCTGCTCAGAAATAAAGTCTCTATTTTTACCAGATCACTTTCACTTCTTTAAATTGTTTCTTATCTGCACAGGAATGTTGGAACGGGCAAGACTGACACTGTTGATAAGATGGTTTGGCAGGAAACCCCTGCTCTTCCATACTCTTCATTTTATCAAATGCTTCTGTTGCGGCATGTCGTACCTCCCAAAAACTTCCATTATTCCACTCAACTTTAATTACTTCATAATCACTACGTGGAGACCAATCAGCTACTACATAATAAAACTCAGGCATAACACCCTCACTATTAAGCTCCTTCGACTGATATAAAGCCCACATATAGAAATAAGCCTGTGTATGATCAAGTCCTATCGGATTGCGCCATCCTCCATTTGCTACATCTCCAGTCGCCTTGATATCAATTACTGCCAGTTTATTATTTACTCGTGCCAAAACATCCAGACGGCATTTTACAGTAACAATCTCGTCCGTATCAGGATGCGTAAACTCAGTTGCGATCACAACATCCGTATCCAATATTTCTATACCATAATATGGAAAGAGTTCTTCTCGTATAAATTGAGCCTGTCCATCTAGTCGCTCAAAATCCACATAGCGCTTACCTGTTTTCTGCAAAGGCTCTATAGGTGGAATGCCCGATTTACCACATGAACCAGTGAGTTTATATTCAAAGTAAATCCCTCTCAACTGACTATCTGTAGGCACTGTTGGTAGTCCTAAAACATAAGCACCATATATACGTCTGGGACATACATCATTACGCAATTCTTTTACCAGGGACTGAGATACAGAAGGTCTGGATGTAATAGCAGGTATAAACATATTATCTCTCTTTATTATAATCAAACCATTTAAACCGCTACAAATATAATTAAACGAAATAAACATTAAAAACAAAATTTCTTATTTTTGAGGTAAAATAATTTTTATCACTAAAAAATAGGAATAAATAATTTATTTTAATTATTATTGCATTCGAAAATTATTACTACAGCGAAAGAAATATCAGTGTAACTTTGTCCTTATTATAATATATGACACCTTTTTCAACATATGCGCAACGTTTTAAACAATTGCGCAAAGCAGCAGGATTAAATCAGCAAGAGTTTGGAGAGAAGCTGGAGATTACCCAATCCAGTATTTCTCAGATTGAAAGTGGAAAGAATCTGCCCAGCACAGCAGTATTGGAAAAGCTGGTAGAAATATTTCCTAATCTTAATAAACAATGGTTATATCATGGTGAAGGTGAAATGTTTCTAAATACTACCCCTCCTACGCCAGCAGCACAACGTATTCTATCAACCAACTCTTTTCTGGGAACAAGCGAATCTACTAATCGCGACTGGCAACGTATCCAGGCTGAAAATGATATGCTAAAGGCTCGTATTGAGTTAATTGAAGAAACCAATGATGATCTATACCGCAAACGGAAAGAACTTGAAAGAGAAAATGAAAAATTACGTCTGGATAAAGACACAAGTAAAGGAAATGTAGTAGAACGTGTTATCACTCAGACTGAGCGTATTATTCAGCCATTTGCAGTTACAGTCAACCAGGAAGGTACTGATAATATACTGATGGTTAGCACTAAAGCCGCTGCCGGATATATGCAGGGATGTGTTGAGCCAGAATACATCCGTAATCTGCCTGCTTTTTCTATCCCTAGTGTAGAGTTTAGAAACGGTACATTTCGAGCCTTTCAGGTAACAGGGCAAAGTATGGAACCCACTTTGCATACAGGTGATTGGCTGGTTTGTGAATTTACTGAAAAACTGAAAGATATCAGAAGTGGAGAAATGTATGTGGTAGTATCTGATACCAAAGAAAGTGTGGTAGTAAAACGAGTGGAATATGTGGAAGATTCACAAAAACTTTACCTGCAATCTGATAATTCCATCTATCCAACCTATTCGATAGCTACCAAAGATGTCAAGGAAATATGGAAGGTAAAAGCCCATATGAATATGCAACCAGTTAAAGGATTCTTGTATGAAGTAGAATTGGAACTAGCCAAAATGAAAGATCAATTACAGGAATTACAACGTCGAATTGGATAAAAATCTGCTGAGAATGACCTAATAATCGCAAAAGCCCCGCTCTTTGAGACGGGGTTTTTGTTTATGCGGGCAATCATTATTTACTAAGACTCTATCAATACATGATAAGAGGGCTCTCCTTTATCTGAATAAGCACATTTTAGAATAATCTGTAAAAAATTCCAGTATGCGAAACTGAAATCCGAAATCGTTTTTATCTTTGCAGGCATATTTACAACCCCCATGCATAAAAGACTAATTTTAGATAGTCGTTTGCTGGACATCACTATCACACGTTTGTGCCAGCAGCTCATTGAAAATCATGACACTTTCGAGCAGTCAGTCATTCTGGGTTTACAGCCCAAGGGTACATTTCTAGCCAAGCACATACAAAGCAAGTTACAGGAATTAACTGGCAAAGAAGTACCAACAGGATATCTGGATACTACTTTTTATAGAGATGACTTTCGCAGGCGGGAAACCCCTCTTCTTGCAAATACAACCCATGTGCCTTTTATTATTGAAAATAAAAAAGTCATTCTGATTGATGATGTCTTGTTTACCGGCCGATCTATACGGGCAGCGCTGGATGCAATGATTGCCTTTGGAAGGCCGCGTAAAGTAGAATTGTTGGTTTTAATTGATAGAAAATACAGTAGAGACTTACCTATTGAGCCACATTATGTTGGCCAACATGTAAATACAATTCTGTCTCAACGTGTTTTGGTGGAGTGGACAGAGAAAGGAGCCACAGAAAATGCAATATGGTTAGTAGATACGCAGGATATATCCGCATAGAAAACCCACCTATCTTTTGTAGTAAAAGATAGCTTGTTTTATAATTTCTTAGTATAACTTTATAATTAACGCGATGCCTTCACTGAGTGTCAGACACTTACTTGGAATCAAAGACCTCACACGTGAGGATATAGAACTGATTTTTGAAACGGCTGATACCTTTAAAGAAGTAATCAACCGACCTATCAAAAAAGTACCTTCTTTACGGGATATAACGATTGCCAATGTCTTTTTTGAAAATTCAACCAGAACAAGATTATCATTTGAATTAGCAGAAAAACGGTTATCTGCAGATGTAATCAATTTTTCATCTTCAGGCAGCTCTGTAAAAAAAGGAGAAACATTGCTGGATACGGTGAATAATATTCTGGCAATGAAAGTAGATATGATAGTAATGCGCCATTCCAGTCCAGGAGCACCTCATTATCTATCAAAACATATCAAAGCAAATGTGGTCAATGCAGGTGATGGCACTCACGAACATCCAACACAAGCTTTACTGGATGCATTTTCAATTCGGGAAAAACTGGGAGGTCTGGAAGGAAAGAAAATAGCTATCATTGGCGATATTCTTCACTCACGTGTTGCCTTATCCAATATATTCTGTCTACAAAAACTAGGTGCAGAAGTAATGGTCTGCGGACCTATTACACTTATACCTAAATATATTCAGGAACTGGGTATAAAAGTAGAATATGATATTCGAAAAGCATTACAATGGTGTGATGTAGCAAATGTGCTTCGTATACAACTGGAACGTCAGCAAATCAAATATTTCCCATCTCTGCGAGAATATAGCCTGTACTATGGCATAGATAAAAATCTACTTGATTCATTAAATAAAGAAATTATTCTTATGCACCCAGGTCCTATCAACAGGGGTGTAGAGCTTACCAGTGATGCAGCAGACTCTCAGCATTCAATCATTCTACAACAAGTAGAGAATGGAGTGTCTGTTCGTATGGCAGTGTTATTTCTGCTGGCACAAATGAATCAATAAACAGATCTTTTGCATTTGATAGACACAGTGTTGTATGCCAACAGGAGATTTGTGACATTACAAAATATCTGATAAAACATCTCCTATGTGAGGATAATCGAAAAAATGCTGTAATTTCGCGGCATCTTCATGGCTATTGGGAAAATATTGTACTGAACAGAAATCAAGAATATTATCAATCCATATCTTTTACCTTTCTTTTAAATGAAAAAAAACAATATGATCGCCATTATGCTGCTAGCGGGTGGTGTTTTCTTTTCTTCATGTAACAACAACAAAGCCGGATTTAGCTCAGGATCTGTTTCATTGAAAAATGCCAAAGACTCAGCTAGCTATGCACTAGGTATAATGCAGGGAAAACGTTTTAAGGATAATGGAGCTGATACTTTGTTTAACCTTGAAGTACTTCAAAGTGCCATGTTGAGTGCATTAAAAGGTGACAGCGTGAAAATGAGTGATATGCAAATGCAAATGATGATTAACTCATATATAGAGAAAGAACAAAACAAAAAGTTTGAGGCAAATGCAAAAGCAGGTGAGAAATTTCTTGCAGACAATAAATCAAAGTCTGGCGTAAAAACAACAGCATCAGGATTACAATATGAGGTAATCAAAGAAGGTACTGGCGTAAAACCGGTTGCTACAGATACTGTAGAAGTACACTATACAGGAACACTGACTAATGGTAAGAAATTTGATAGTTCATATGATCATGGCAAAGCCGTTAAATTCCCATTGAATGGTGTAATTCCTGCATGGACTGAAGGTTTACAACTGATGACTGAAGGTTCTAAATATAAACTGTATGTGCCATCTTCTTTAGGCTATGGAATGCAACCACCACCACAAAGTGGTATCGAACCAAATTCAGTACTGATATTTGAAGTTGAACTTTTAAAAGTATATAAAGGGAAAAAATAATTTTAAAACAAACTAACGCAAAGTAGCACGCAATGTCGTGCTACTTTGCTTTTACTGCTATGAAAAGAATTTCAATTCTGTTATTATTACTAAGTCTGATTTCGGGAATTACATACGCCCAAAAAGAAAAGAAAGAGAAGAAGAAGAAAAAGGGCAAAGGAGAAACAGAAGCAACATTGCCTGTAACACCACCTAAGCCTCAATTGAAAAACTACCTTGATTCAGTAAGTTATTCAATTGGGGTAAATATAGGAAGTAGTGTAAACTCTCAACCGATAGACTCATTAAATACCGAATTATTACTGCAAGGTTTACGCTCTGTACTGGAAAAAAAAGATACTTTATTATTAAGCGAAATGCAATCTGTAGGTATCCTTCAAAGCTATTTTCAATCTATGAGACAGAAAATGGAAGAGAAAAACAAACAAAAAGCTGTTGAAAACAAAAAAATGGCAGATGATTTTTTAGCTGCAAATAAAACAAAACCTGGAGTAGTAACTACAGGAACTGGCCTACAATATATAGTTCAGAAAGAAGGTACAGGCCCCTATCCAAAACCAACTGATCGGGTGAAGGTACACTATACAGGTACATTCCTGGATGGCAAAAAATTTGATAGCTCTGTAGATCGTGGTGAACCAGCCGTTTTTGGTGTTCAACAAGTAATTAAAGGCTGGACAGAAGCACTCCAAATGATGAAAGTAGGTTCAAAATGGAAAGTATTTATTTCTCCTGAACTTGGCTATGGAGATCAGGGAAGAGGTGCAGAAATGCCTCCTAATAGCCTGCTTATATTTGAAGTTGAATTACTTGGAATAGAAAAATAATAACCTTTTGCTATAGCTATAAAAAAGCCTGTGATGATTGATTTGTCACAGGCTTTTTTATTTTATTTCTTTTCAAAATCTTTATAAAGCAGACTTGGCTGTATCCCCTGATTATTCTGATATTTCCCACTAGAGTAGACTTCATATTCACCCTCTACAGCATGGTAGAAAATCTGACATATCTCAACGCCTGCATAAATACGCAATGGATGTATACAAAACATTTCTAATGTCCAGAAGCCATTAAAACCAACATCTCCAAATCCTGCTGTAACATGTACAAATAAGCCAAGTCTACCAATGGAAGAACGTCCTTCCAGCATAGGAACATAGGCATCTGTCCTTGTGTGTTCTATAGTACGTCCCAGATAAAGCTTTCCTGGCTCTAATAGTAATCCATCTTCAGGTATTACCAATTTACTTGCAGGATTAGGCTTCCGCATATCCAGCTCAGGTCCATCGTATACCAACAACTCATGATGTAATTTTAAATTATAACTATTTGGATTAAGTTGGGTTTCACTGTAAGGCTCAATAAAGATGGTTTTATTTAATTGCTTACGTATTTCCAGCCCTGAAAGGATCATAATTAAGTAAAATTGCAGATTATATAGAATAAACCCACCTGTAATCAAATGGGTTGTAAAAAACAGTCAAAGGTAATGAAAAGCCCTATGTTTTTTCTTTGCCCGATCTACTATTTTTTAAATCTGGTTAATTGTTTGCATCACTAAATTTGCAACATCATTGCAAATAATATCTAAATTTGTCATTCATCAACCCTTCTGACAAGTTAGATATGCATAAATTAATCTTATTTCTGATCTTTATCACTATTTGCTCTTTGTTACAAGCCCAGAACAAGCAGAATAATACTTCTATTTCTTCAGAAACGTGGAAGATATTATCAGATGTAAAATTCAGATTACGGGATGATTACTACACACCACAATTTGGTGACCGTGTCAAAGCATTACAGGGAAAGTCTGTAGAAATAACAGGATACATCTACCCATTTGAGCAAACACGTTGGTCAAAACATTTTGCACTCTCCTCTCTCCCACTGAATGCTTGTTTCTTCTGTGGTGTAGGAGGTCCAGAAACGGTAGTAGAAGTTGAAGCCCATTCTCCTATTAAACAATCAGAAAACCCTATTAGAATTCGTGGTACTCTGATACTTAATAGCCAAGACCCAGAAAAGATGATTTATATCATACGTAATGCAGTAGTCACAGAATAAAAAATTTAGCCTTACCTAAAATTATTTTTCAATTAAATAAAACTATATATACATTTGCATAAAATAAAAAAGTAGCATTATCTGAAATAAATTCAGCCTACTAAACAGAATACCACAAAACAATCTGTCGTATCTATGCAAAAAATATATACTATCCTTATCCTTTCGTTATGCTATTGTACCACATGGGCACAATATTCTTTGCAAGGAACAGTTATTCATCAGAATGATAGCACAGCTGTGGTGGGTGCTACTATCTATATACCACAGCTACAGATTGGAGCAACAACGGATGCCAATGGAAAATATCGAATAAACAGGCTTCCGAAAGGCTATTACACGATCCAGATCAGTAGTGTATCCTATAAGACTATTCTAGCCAAAGCAGACATACAAAGTGATCAAAATATCAACTTTGTTATGGAAAGCACCTCTCAAACACTAGAAGAAGTGATTGTAACAGGATCATCTACTAAAACCATCATAAAAGAAAGTCCTATCCCAATTGTAGCTATTGGTCAAGCAAAGCTCCTGCAACAATCCTCAACCAACTTAGTAGATGCGGTTGCTAAACTACCCGGCATGTCACAAGTATCTACAGGTATAGGATTAAGCAAACCTATTATCAGAGGCCTGGGATTTAATCGGGTTATCACTATGCATGATGGAGTACGCCAGGAAGATAATCAATGGGGAGAGGAACATAGTATTCAGATAGATGAGTATTCCATTGATCGTTATGAAATCATTCGGGGAGCAGGTTCACTTATGTATGGATCAGATGGATTAGGGGGCGTTGTATCTATGCTATCACCACGTCCTGTTGAAGAAGGAAAAATAACAGGACGTATACTAACCAATTATCAAACCAATCACAGGCTGATAGGAACATCGGTACAAATTTCAGGAAATAAAAATGGTGTCACCTGGCATTTGCATACATCAACAAAATCTTCTCAAAACTATAGAAACCGTTATGATGGTATTGTATATGCTTCTAACTTTTCAGAACCTTTCAATATTAACGGATCTATAGGTTTAAGTAAAAAATGGGGGTATTCCAGAATCTACTTTCTACGATCATTCCAAAAATTTAATATTATAAATGGTACACGTGATAGTAACGGCCATTTTACTACAGCGACTATTCTACCAGACGATAGTACAGGTACAAGAACCGTAACTCAGGAAGAATTAAAGAGCAGACGTTTTATTCCCTATAACTCCCAGCAACTTATAAATAGTAAAATCGCCTGGAGCAGCCTCTTCAATCTCAACGATAAATCTTCGCTTTCTGCAACTATCAGTTATGCTCAAAATCGCCGAAATGAATATGGGGATGTAACCCGTCCCTGGCAGTCTCAATTAAGCCTTTATCTGCATACGTATTATTATGACATTCGATACAATTTAGCTCCTACTACACTTTGGGAAGTAAATGTAGGTTCTAATGGTATGTATCAACAATTAGACAACCATGGATTTCAGGTATTATATCCAAACTATAATCTATTTGACAATGGCCTTTTTATATTTGGTAAGCGCAACTTTGAAAAACTGAAAATTAGTGGGGGAATAAGATATGATTCAAGGACACTTACTATTGGCAAATTATATATCGACTCTACAGGTAACTTCCAGGTTACTCCACAAGGAGTAAACTCTGAAAGATTCAGTGGATTGGAGAAAAGATATCAAAACATATCTGCCAGTCTGGGTGGTGTCTACACTATCAATGATCAACTCCTGATACGAACCAATATATCCAGAGGCTTTCGTGCACCAACAGTTCCGGAACTTTCCTCTAATGGTGTTCATGCCGGAACGTTTCGTTATGAAATAGGTAATCTGAAAGCGATACCAGAGGTAGCTTATCAAGGTGATATTGGCTTCACCTATGAAAACAAAAATTTGTATGTGGATGTAAACCTTTTCCAAAACTCTATTCGCAACTATACATTTTCTGAACGAGTTCAAACACAGAATGGAACTGACTCACTGGTACAAGGTTCAATTCCTGTATTCAGATACACTCAAGGCAATGCCCGCTTACGAGGAATTGAAGCAACTGCCACCTTTAATCCTCAATCTGCCAGATGGTTTAGTGTTACCCAAAATTACTCCAGTGTATTTGGAGAAAATCTATCTGCCAGTAGTGAAGATGGGAAAAACTTACCTTTTATGCCTGCTCCACGATGGATTACTCAGTTAAAAGTAAGTAAAGATCGCTGGCATTCATACTTTCAAAATCTATATGCAACCATTGATTTTGAATTATATCAGGCACAGAATAACTATTTGAAGGCATATAATACAGAAACACGCACCCCAGGATATCAAATCGTCAATATAGGTATTGGTGGCGATTTAACAACAAAAAGACGACAAACATTGTGTTCTGTTTATTTATCTGTAAATAATGTATTTGATATAGCCTATCAGTCACATCAAAGTCGTCTGAAATACCTGGATACAAATATGGCTACAGGGAGAACAGGGGTATATAATATGGGTAGAAACATTAGTTTCAAGGTTGTTATTCCTTTTACATCCAACTAGTAGAGCTAAAACACAACTACAGGCTTCTTTAATCGCAGATATTGACGATAAAAAATAAATAAAGGGAGTCTGCTTTTGGCCAAACCAAGCCAAAGGTGGTCTAAACGAGTGAGTTCAGTAATTTTTGAGAGAAGTTGTCCAAATTTATGTACAAGCTCCCGATTATCGGTAAATAAGGCTTGAAGTAAATAACGACGTATGCAAATCGCTAGTGCCTGATTTTCTTTATCAAAAGAATTCAGACGATAAGCATGCTGACATCCTTTTAATATTGATAGCAGATGAGCGTGAATGTAGTTTCGGTCATTCAGTATATCTCCACAAATTCTTATTTTGGTAAGGGCTTCGTTCTGATAATAGTAATAATACTTTTTAGCAGAACGAACCTGGAAATCAAACTCTTCATGCTCCAATGATTCATCATAGCCATTCAGGGTTTCATAAACTACCCGGGCAACCATCATAGAGGCACTACAAATATATTTTTTCCTGAATAATGAGGCATATACATTTCCAGAATTTCCTTCATTGAACTGCTTATTTTCACTGTTCCTTTCATACCAGAACCCAATATGATCAAGCTGTTCATTTAATAACTCAGCATCTGAATAGACTATTCCATATCGTTTATCCAATTTAGAAAAAGCATGTAATTGCCTTTCTACTCTGTGAGGGACCAGAATATGACTTCCGCTAATGTGAATGATATACTTGCCAGAGGAGTGACTGAGTGCCTGATTGAAAGCAATAGCTGTATTCTGGTTTGTATTCAGCCGAATGAATATCGCATGAGGACATATTTCCAGGAAAGTTTCAATCTTGGATACACTATCATCCGTACTTCCATTGTCAATAATTATCAGTTCAATGGCAGAGTAGGTTTGCTGATATACAGATAATAAAGTATCTCCTACAAAACATTCCTGATTGTAGCACAGACAGATTACAGTTACCAGGGGCTGCTCCATAAGATAAAAGAGCGAGATTTTAAATAGACAGGTATTCTATACTACGAAAATCCTTACCAAAAGTTACTTTCCACTATCATTGCACACAAAGTTTATGAATTTCCTGTAAAAATAACAGGAAATAAGCGATTATTTACGATTATCGTCTCCCTGGAGCATGCTCAAATAGCTGATATATCTGCTTTCAGCAATCTTGCCTGCTTCTACAGCTTCAAGTACTGCACAACCTGGCTCATGAGTATGGGTACAATTATGGTATTTGCATTCACCAAGTAAATCACGCATCTCAGGAAAATAATGGCTGACCTCCCATGATTCTATATCCGCCAAACCCAATTCTTTAATACCCGGAGTATCTATAATAAAAGTATCAGATTCTATCTCAAACATTTCTGCAAAGGTAGTAGTATGTACTCCCTTATTGGCAAAAGTAGACACTTCATTAGTCTTCAGTTTCAGATTGGGATTAACACTATTGACTAAAGACGACTTTCCTACTCCAGAATGTCCAGACAATAAACTTTTCTTATGGCGGATTGTTGCATGAAATTCATCAAGATTGATATTATCTAAGGTTGAGGTTTCAATACATTTGTAGCCTAATTCTTCATATAAAGCAATCAATTCTTTCTGGTATACTCTGGCTTCCTCTTCAAGCAAGTCTATTTTGTTAAAGATCAAAACAGTAGGTATCCTAAAACTCTCTGCTGTGACCAAAAAACGGTCAATAAATCCAAGCGAGGTTCGAGGAAATGTAAGCGTAACAATAAGAATAGCCTGGTCTATATTAGCAGCGAGAATATGGCTAAAAGCCGATTTGTGTACTGATTGACGAATTATATAGTTTTCTCTTGGTAAAATTTCAGTAATGATTCCTGTAGCAAGACCTGGCTCATACTCATATACTACTTTATCGCCCACAGCAATAGGATTATTTATCTTAATATCCTTAAGCTTTATCTTTCCCCTCAAACGGCATTTTAACAATTGATGGTCATCCGTACGAACTTCATACCATGATCCGGTTGATCGCATTACAATTCCTTCAGGCATTAGCTATTCTTTTTTGCCACAAATGTCGGGAATTCTAGTAAGGAAGTGAAATAAGTATCTGATTTTGTCAATAAGCATTTATAATGCAGTAATACTAACTTCGGGTAAAATACAATTTCAATTTCATAAATCGTATTTCTATGCAATGATAGGATAAGGCCGCAATAATAATAGCGATACTAAATACCATCCCTGTAAGAATCAAATGATGGAATAAATTATCCACTGTTGAGAAAAAATATAGAAAGACACGAATTGCTATAACAATGGCAATATTATGACACATATACAACCCAAAAGATATTTTTCCCAAATAATTGATTATAGGGTTTTCCAGACTAAATAAACGATTGGTATTAGCAGCCATATTCAGAATAAAAATAATAAACAACACAGCATAAAATTCCTGGCTTACTGGAGTCCCACGTAGTAATAAAAGAACTAGAACTGCATATGTAAATAATTGAACATTTCTTGAAAACAAAATTTTCAAAATCTCTTCTTTGTTAAAAAATAATACGTAAGCTCCAATCCCTCCAATCGCCATACAACTAATTCTCAAGTCTTTAAAAAATTTTGTAATAATAGTAGCCAGAGCATACCAATCCGGATTCGAAATATGTAGATAATGTCCCAGTGTTATCAGCCCATCTCCAAGGAAGCCATTGGAGAATATTACAATCATTACAATAATTGCACATAAAACCTCAAGGTAGTGCTGTGTTTTGCTTAGAATGATTGGCCATAGAAGATAAAACTGTTCTTCAACACCAACAGACCATGCCTGCCCGGCATAGGGTACAGTACTTGTCACTACTGAAGCTACATTAGGAAGAATAAGCAGATATAAAGTAAGCTTGAGAGAGAAATCGGTTAATAAATTATCAGATAGATGAGGGATATAAAAAAAATCGAAGCGTGGTAAAACCAGAAAAGCAAGTATAACAACCAGGTAATACAATGGCCAGATACGTAGTATACGACGCATATAAAATGACTTGATAGCTATATGGGAATGCTTCTGTTTTTCAGCCAATAAAAGATATGTAATTAAGAAACCACTTAATACAAAGAAAAGAACTACTCCTAATCCTCCTATTCTGGCAATAAATATATTCTCGGAAAAGTTTTTCATTCCAAAAAATGCCTTAAGTATTTCCATATGATGGAACAATACTAATAGGGATGCAATACAACGAATACCATTCAGATTTGGAAAAAAAACAGAAACCGGAGTAGAGACAGAATTTGAAGTATTGGCTTTTAACAACTTTTTTACCATTAGTTAACAGGCTCTAACCATTGCGAAATTCACAATAAACTACAGCTGGTATTATCAATTTGTAAGATGCAAAAAATAGAAACACACATATCAACCTGACATTCAGGAGATGTCTTCACAAACAAATATATAACTTATCTAAATGGTTTATCATACTTCAACACAGTAAATCTATTTCTTTAAGAATTTTCTCAGTTGCTCCTAATTTTTTTCGAATATACATCTGTACTCTATCACTTACCTCTTTTCGTAAGGTAGCATCTGAATACAGCTTTTCAAAAATGGGAATAAACTCAGCTGTATTTCCAACAGAAAATGCACCACCTTCTTCAATCAAATCAAATGCTTCCTGAAACTTCTTATAATTAGGTCCAAAAAAAATCGGCATTCCAAAAACAGCAGGTTCTAGTATGCTGTGAATCCCATCATAGAATCCTCCACCTATAAACGCAAAATCTCCATACTGATACAAAGAAGACAAAAGGCCAATACTATCAATTAAAAGAACATCATAGGTAGCAATAGAATTATCTACAGCTTTTGATAAACGTATAGTTTTTTTTGTAAAAGATGATTCAATGCTTTGTAAAGTTTCTTCTTTTATCTCATGTGGAGCTATTAGTATCTTAAGTGGTTTAGCATATTGATTCAGATAGGCTGTTAAAAGATCCAGATCACCCTGCCAGGCACTCCCTACAATCAGCAACGGCTGGTCTGCTTTAAATGTGGCAGCCAATGGAATATCTTTCTTCGTTTCTGCAATCTTACTTACCCGATCAATACGAGTATCACCTGCCACTGAGATATTTTGTAAATCAATATCTTTTAATAAAGCCAGCGAGCTTGTATTCTGAACAAAGATATGAGTAAAGCATGTAAGCATATTTCTAAAAAACTGGCCATACGATTTAAAAAATGCCTGATCTGGACGAAATATTGCAGAGAAAAGTATGGTTGGAACAGCTCGATTCCGCAGCTCTGTCAGATAATAATGCCAAAACTCATATTTTGCAAAGAATACGATGGTAGGTCGGACAGTTTTAATAAACTGTTTAGCATTACTGGCGGTGTCTAAGGGAAGATAAAATACCCAGTCAGCATACTCATAGTTTTTTCGTATTTCATATCCAGAGGGTGAGTAGAAGGTTAATAAAATACGATAGTGTAGATGTTTAGTTCGAAATCCTTCAATTACAGGTCGGGCTTGTTCAAACTCTCCCAGCGAAGCACAATGAAACCAGGCTATAGGATGGGTGTTTTCATCAAAAGATGCATGTAAACTTGAAAAAATGTCTTTTCGTCCCGTTACCCATTGTCTAGCCTTCTTATTCCACAAAGCAGCAATACGGATAAGTGCACCCATTAAGTAAATACCTATAGTATAGAAAACAAGCATCATAACTGAATAAGAAGTCAAATTAGCCTGCAAAAATACTATGTTATCTGAATCTTTATCTACGGAAGAAGCAAAAGCTAAAAACAGAAATATAGCTTATGGAAAAGCTTCTTCTTTTTCATCCTATGGAAAACATCAAGCATATTATATGAAACACATCTGTATACTTTTCTTATCTGTTTTGAGTATTTTTTCATTGAAAGCTCAGAATCCACAGAAAGCCTCACAATTTCTAAAAGAAGGGATTGCCTTACATGATGAAGGAAAATATGAAGAAGCCATTCAAAAATATGATGCGGCATTAACAGAAGAACCCGATAATTACACAGCTCTATATGAAAAAGCGTTTTCCTTATCCTCACTTAATCGAAGCAAAGAAGCAATAGAAATAGCTAAAAAACTGATCAAAACCTGCCAGAATGAGTCAACGCTTCAACTCACATATGTTTTGTATGGCAATACGCTTGATCAATTAGGCAAAGGAAAAGAAGCCATAAAGATCTATGATCAAGGAATTAAGAAATTCCCGGATCATTATCTGCTGTATTTTAATAAGGGAATTTCACTGGCCCAGCAAGAAAAGCAGGAAGAAGCACTAGAAAACTTTCAGAAAGCCATTGTATTAGAGCCTAATCATCCTGGTTCTCATAATATGATTGGTAGGATTCTACTAAGAGTCAATAAAGTTCCTGCCATGCTGGCTTTGATGCGAATGTTGGTTCTGGAGCCGGAAAGCAAGCGTGCGGCTCAAAACTGGCAGATATTGCAGGAAATACTAATGCCAGCGTCAACTGATAAAAAAGAAATAACCATTACAATGGGTGCACTCAAAAACTTATCCAACAATAAACCCAAAGAAGATGATTTTTTTGCTGCAGAATTTATACTAGGTACTATGGGTAGCGAAGTAAAAGTTGAAGAAAAACAACTTACAGGTCTTGAAAAACTTAATTTTCAGCTGGATACTTTTTTCTCTATGCTGGGATCTCTTCAGGATAAAAAAACAGGTTTTTACTGGCAATACTATGTCCCTTATTTTGCAGAGATGCAAAAAAAATCAATGGTCACTACATTCATGTATATCATACAAGCCAGTAATCAGAGCAAAGAGGTTCAGAGTTGGCTCAGCTCACACGGCAAAGAAATTGAAGATTTCTATGCATGGAATAAAAACTACACCTGGCCAGCTTTAAAATAAGTACTCACAGACCTTTCTATTCCCACTCTCTTTTCTGTCGCTGGGCTTTTTTATCTGCCTGGCGACGCTTTTTTTCACGACGAACTTCTTTAGATGCAGCACTTGGTTGGGTAGCTTTTCTTGGCTTTGGAGTCACAAAAGCTTTCTCCAAAAGTCTATAAAACTTTTTAATAGCAGTCTCTTTATTTTTTAGCTGACTACGGTCTGTCTGAGCAGTCACTATAATCTCATTATCATTGGTAATATGATTGGCTAGCTTTTCTTTGATTTTCAGCTTTTCCGCTTCTGTCAATAGTAAAGAGTTATCTACATTAAAACGAATCTCTACCTTAGACGCAGTTTTATTAACATTCTGTCCTCCCGGACCACTGCTCCGTACAGCAGCAAACTCAAATTCAGATGATAAATCTTTCATTAAAATTTCAATTAATCAATTTATAATTATACCACTAAAACACATTACTGGCAAAAATAAAAGTACCACCTTTTGAGTGGTACTTTTATTCAATGTCCAATACTATTATTTATTTTCTCAGGATTTTCACTTCTACACGACGGTTTACATCCCGACCATTCAATTCATGATCATTTGTAGTAATAGGTTGAGTAAATCCATAACCAACAGCAGTCAAACGCTTCTTATCTATACCTTTTTTGATTATATAATTAACTACGGCCTGAGCACGTTTCTGAGATAAAAACTTATTAACGTATGCAGTACCTAAATTATCTGTGTGACCGCCAATCTCCATAATGATTCGTGGGTTACGCTTTAAAAACTCATAAAGCTTATCCAGCGCAAAGTTACTTTCAGGGCGCAGATCTGCACTATTAAAATCAAAGTAAACTCCACCCAATACAGCTTTAGCTCCTTCTTTGATATCAATAGGGAATGCATAGGTGAGTACAGAACGTACATCGACCTGATTCAATGCCACAGAAGTTAAATCCTGATCTGTTACAAACTTATTTGTATTACCAGGACTTGGATAATTTAACACAACCAAATATGGGAAGTAATTTTTCTGAGTAATCTCAATTACATAATTTGTTTGTTTTCCTGGTATAAACCCAAAATGATATACCCCATTAGCATCTGTTTTTGTTGACAGGAAAGGCTTGTTACTACTTTCCTCTCTGATCTCCACAAGAGCTCCAGCTAGGATACCAGCATTATCTCTTACTTCGCCATTAATAAGCAGAGAATCTGTCTCTACATATTTAACACGAACAAGGTTTAAATTTTGTAGTACAATACGTTGTCCGGCAGCAGTACGAATGGTATCGGGAATATCTATCTCAAAGTTTTTTACTATTTCAGCTCCTTCGCTTTCCGCCATTGGAATCTCAACATCATCTGTTAATACTACTTCTCCATTTTGTTTTCTTACTTCTACAGTATAAGTGTGTCCGGAACGAAGTTTTAAAGAATAGTTACCATCTGTACCCGATAAAGCACTACCTTTTACACCTAGTTTTCGCTGGGAATCAAAGTTAAGAATATAATCACCTAAGGGACGTTTTGTAGTTTTAATAACAACTTGTCCTTTCACCACAACATCATCATACATTTTGACCATGTATATATCTTCCTGGCCCATAGTCCCCTGACGATTGGAGGTAATATATCCATTTTTTCCTGTGCTATCAGTCATAAAATAGATATCATCTCCAGGAGTATTTATTGGATACCCCATATTGATTGGTTTACTCCATGTACGGGTAAATGGCTCATAGGTGGTTTTATATACATCATATCCTCCCATACTGTCATGGCCTCTGGATGAGAAAAATAAAGTCAAACCATCTTCAGATAAAAATGGAGCATCTTCATCAGCATCTGTATTTACAATGTTAGGTAAACGTTCAGGTTCGCTCCATTTTGTTGTATCTTCTTCTTTGCGACGAGAAATCCATAAATCAAGATTACCGTTTTTATTATCCAGACTTGATGCAAAGTATACCACACTACCATCTTTAATAACAAATCCGTCTGGCTCAAATTTCTGTGTATTAGTAAACTTGGCAAAAGGTTTAGGTTTTGACCAAGTCCCTCCATTTAATACAGACTCATACAATGATCCAAATTTCGAGGATTTATAAACCAACATTTTCTCATCATTATCATATAGCTGAACATTGGATGTATGTGTCTTTCGTTCATTTACCTGGCCGGTTAATAAAGAGGCACCACTCCAATGACTACCTTTTCCGCTAGTAGTATATACGTTCTCCCATCCATCACCACGAGGAGTGATTTCAGAAGGATTAGCAGGGCGACGAGAGGTAAAATACAAGGTTTGTTTATCCTTAGTCAACATAGGGCTGTGCTCTGAATATTCAGAATTAACCTCAGTACCCAGATTGACAATTTGATAATCAACAGGACTGCTAAGATAAGTCTTTCCAAATTCAGCCTGAAGAATAAGCGTCTTTACAGCATCCTGACGGCTATCATTTTTTCCAATTTCATCGTTCAGATAGACACGATATGAAGCAACAGCAGAGTCAAACTGCAGATTAGCATGAAAAGCTCTTCCCAGCCAATAGTAGTAATGTTTATCCACATCAGCATCCAATTCTCTTGCTTTTCGCAAATAATCCAGAGATTCTTTATTATTAAATAGTAGCAGATTAGTTACTCCAAGCCCAAAGTATGCATCAGCATTTTCTCCATTACTTGTATTAGCTTGTTTGTAGTATTCTAAAGCTTTGTGGTAATTCTCTTTGTCAAGAGCTTTATCCCCTTTCTTAACTAGTGACTTTGCACTTTGAGCAAAGGCCTGAAAACCTAAAAAGGAAAGCAAAAAAAGCAGTGAAGTAAGTTTGAGCGAGTATTGATTTTTCATGTATAATGATATAATAAAAGATCAAAGAACAAATAAATAATTTATCCTTTTGAATTAAATTCAGTCTGATTACCAGGAAATTGAATCAAAAATTATTCTATTAAAAAATTTCTATAAATATTTTTTTTAATAATTTAATAGACTCATGCCTGTATAAAGTACAGACACTTTCTTTCAAAAAAATATATTACCGCAAAAATCACAAATTTCTTACATAAAAGAAATAAAATCATATTTTATTCTCATAAAGAGCAAATTTGTAACCGCACAAATTGTTTTTTTGTGGTGTATAGAAGAAAATCTGTTGTCTTTAGTCCTACATTTTCACTAAAATCCATATTATTTGCAGATACAACATTAGTAAAGATGCAAGTCAGACCAAAATTCAAGAAAGAGATTGTTTAGAGGAATTAAAACAAAATATAGACGCTTAGATACATAAAGTTCAAATAACGGGCTGAATAGAGACCTTATTTCTTAATAATGCACGAGCATCTCCACGAAATACGCCCTGAACAGGTGCAATCAGACTTGGGTAAGCAGAAGAAGCAAGTAGAATATGTTGATCGGCTACAACCAACCCTTCGGTAGGATCATATCCTCTCCACCCTGCTCCAGGTAAGTATACTTCAACCCATGCATGCAAATAAGATTCATCTGTACCATTACCCAGATAATATCCACTGGCAAACCGGGCCGCAATACCTAACACACGACAAACATCAATCATTAAAACTGCCAGATCACGACACGAACCTTTTTTTAAGCGTAATGTTTCATCAGAACTACGTGGAGACCCAAACTCATTAAACTCATAGACAAAATCCTGATTAATAGTCTCAGTGAGGTACATTAATAATCGTAAGGTACTTTGTTGTGATTTGCCGACACACTCCAATGCAAAGTTTTCTATTTTAGAATTCCGGTTGTCAGGCTTTAAATAAGGTTTTAACAGGGGATGGAGTTCTACAGGATAATGAAAGGGTAAATTACAGGTTTCAAAAGGATACAACACATAATCAAAAGGATTTGACCGAAATGTCTGAACTTCAAATTCAGTTTCAATTAATAAATGATCTGTCAGGTCCTGAAAACAAGCCAAATAGATAGAGTTTCCTTCAATATCATTTGAGCGGGAGAAAACAACTGGCTCCGGATTTATTTTTAGGGTAAAATTGGAAATTGTTTGATAAGGATAGGTAGGAGGATGCACACATAAGATATGAGGCTCCAGGTAAACCATCTTTGAATATGTATAGTAGGTATGGTGGTTAACTTTAAAATGCATGAGAGGAGTCAGTTCAGGAATTTTAAATCAACAAAAGAATAGACACTTAAATCAGGTGCCAGCAATTACTCTTCTTTGGGTAGTTCACATACATCAAAAACTTTATCTACCCATTGGTCTGGCAACTGGCCTATTGCATGTTTCAATAATTCGCTCCATGTTTTTGATGTTTCTTTTAACTCCTCTCTTTCAAGCCGGCAGTCCTTTATCTGAAAGCTACCTTTTTCGTATAGAATAATATCCAGAGGATAATCAACATCATTTACACTAACTTTTGTAGCATCAAAAGCAAGAAAGCCAACCATCATAGCATCTCTCATTGAAATTTCATACCTCAATTGTCTATGTAATAATGGTTTTCCATAATTAGTATTCCCAATGATTACAAATGGGGTTCCAGGGCCAACTTCCACCCAATTTCCTTCCGGATACAATAGAAAAAGTTTATGTTCGTCATCATCTTCCAATTGTCCACCCACTATAGCATGTAAATTAAAATACAATCCAGATTGATATAATGAGTCTTTATCTTCACCTGCGACACGCTTTACCTGCTCTCCAAAAGCATTCACAGCCTTATATAACCTATTAAATTTCCGATCCTGTTCTTTAATTACTTCATTAAAATAGGTTATAGCTTTATCTCGTACAGATCTGAGGCCTGAAGTCATAATGAACAAAGAATGCTTACCAAACTGATGTACTGATACTTTTTTGCCTGTAGAATATTCAGCTCCTGATGTTAGGCGAGTATCAGCAATTGCTACTAATCCAGATTCCACCTTTATACCTAAACAAAAAGTCATAAAATTCAATATTAAATCCGTCTTAGTACCAGATATTTGATACTCAAACAATTACTTGTCAAAACTACTAAAATAGAAGTGGTTATTACTATACTACTTCCTTTAAATGGGTTTAATAGCAAAAAATGTATTGAATATCTCCTCTCCTACCTCATTGTTTTTCGTCTGAAATGTATCAATAAATTCATGGAGTCCTTTATCAAAAACCTCATCAACAGAAGTAAACTCAATTTCAGAACGTAAACGACTCAGTTTCTTCTCAGCTTCATTGCTATAACGCATACTGGAAGGGGTCCCAGAAATTTCCCGTAAAGAACTTTCTGCATACAATAGAGAATGCAACACAGAACGAGGAAACAACTTATCCAAAACCAGAAACTCAACAATATTTGCGGGTGTTATCTCTTTGTATTGTTGTCGAAACATGTTGTAAGCACTGGCAGACTTTAATACAGATGACCATTGCAAAATATCTAAAGGAGAGCCTACCAGATTTGTATCTGGCAACAAAATGAAATACTTGACATCTACAAAACGGGATATTTTGTCAGCCCTTTCCAGAAAACGCCCAGCTCTCCCGAAATGCCAACCTTCACCACGTGTTACAGTAGAGTCTACAATACCAAAAAACAACTGGCTTCCCATCTTTATTTCTTTGTAGAACTCCTGCAATGCCAGCAGATCCATCTGGTGATGAGAAGCCTCCTTTACACGCAAATAGGATTTATTGATATGTTCCCACATCTCCTTTGACAATGTCTCCCGAATGGTACGGGCATTTTCCCTTGCATTATACAGGTTAGATATGATCGAATTGGGATTTCGCATATCAAATGTCATAAACCTCAACACATTATCACGTGAAGGAACATCAAAATATTCTTTAAAGAGCTTATCATCTGCCATTGTTATAACCAGAGGAGCCCACTGCTCAGATATCTCCGGTGGCAGATCAAACATCAAATGAAAATTAACATCTATAAAACGAGCATAATTTTCAGCCCGTTCAATATAACGATTGATCCAGTAGATAGAATTTGCGACTCTTGAAAGCATTGATTAGAAGTACAGTTAAAAAATGTATAGATGATAAAACAACTGTGGACGATCCATTTCAGTCCATAGTTAGTAACGAAAACTGACATAATTAGTACAAAACCCAAGTGTCTTTGCTTCCACCTCCCTGGGAGGAATTTACAACTAACGAACCTTTGCGTAATGCAACCCGTGTTAATCCACCAGGAATCACCTCAATATTTTCTCCATATAAAATATAAGGTCTCAAATCTACATGTCGACCCTCAAAATGATTTTCAACCATAGAAGGTACACGAGATAAGGATATAGTTGGCTGCGCAATATAGTTTCGTGGGTTCTGTTTGATCTTCATCCGGAACAATCGTTGCTGGGCCTTTGTTGATTTCGGTCCAATCAACATTCCATAGCCCCCAGCCTCATTGGCTTCTTTCACTACTAACTTATCAATGTTTTCTAAAACATATTGTATATCATTATCTTCCCCACAAATATATGTCTGTACATTAGGAATTATGGGATCTTCATTTAAGTAATATTTGATAATACGTGGCACATAAGCATATATTACTTTATCATCAGCCACGCCCGTCCCTGGTGCATTGGCTAATGCAACTCTACCCTTTTTATATACTTCAAATATTCCAGGTATACCCAGTAATGATTCTGGGTTAAATACATTCGGATCTAAAAAACTATCGTCAATACGACGGTAAATCACATCTACAATCTGAAAACCTTTGGTAGTACGCATTTTCACATACCCATCATGGACAACAAGATCATTGTTTTCCACTAATTCTACTCCCATCTGCTGTGCCAGGTATGAATGTTCAAAATAAGCGGAATTGTAACGTCCGGGAGTTAGTACAACTACTGTCGGAGAGGGATTATTAGAGATGTATTGCAGCATCTGCAATAATTGTGTTGGATAGTTGGATACAGGTTGTACCCGTAGTCGTTCAAAAATTTCAGGAAATGAATGCTTCGAAATTTCACGATTTTCCAACATATATGACACACCAGATGGACATCTTAAGTTGTCTTCAAGCACCATAAATGTACCATCATCTCCACGAATCAGATCAGTACCTGTGATATGGCACCATACACCTTTGGGAGGATTTATTCCTTCACATGGTTTTAAATAACCTTTACATGATTCTACCAGTTCACGAGGTACTATTCCATCTTTAAGAATCTTTTGATCATTATATACGTCATCTAAAAATAAATTCAATGCAGTAATACGTTGCTTCAACCCTCTCTCCAACCGAGCCCATTCATCAGCCCGTATCATACGAGGCACTATATCAAAAGGCATTATACGTTCAGTACCTTCTCCATTGTGGTATACATTGAAAGTAATCCCCATTTGCATCAGCGTTCTCTCAGCAGCATGCTGGCGTTGAAGCAGTTCTCCTTTTGGCAAATTTTCAATCTGTTGTTTGAAATATTCATAGTGGGGTCTTACCTTGCCATCTACTTCAAACATTTCATCGAAAAAACCTTCTGTATGGTAGTTATCAAATATAAAAGCCATATAACTGATTATTAATTAATAAGGTTAGGAATTTTTATCATTGAAAGGCAAAGTTGCCTCTTTTGCTTATTAATAAGCCATTAGATACTCTATCTGATTTCTTGTCGAATAATAATTTAAATTTTGATTTAAGTCAACTATTCGAAACAATATCCAAGTTATTAACCGAAAAATAAAATAAAGATTCTACTAAGGCCATCCAATAGCAAACAATATTTCAAAAACCAATTTAAAATTATGCCAGAACAAATAGATCTTGAAAACTATCTGACATCTTTTCGCTTTCGTTGGAAAATACAAATGCGCTGGTCAGATATGGATGAAATGAAGCATGTAAACAATGCCGTCTATCTGACTTATTTTGAAGAAGCTCGTTTACGTTATTTGCATGAAACACTCCAGATTCCCTATCGGGACGTAGATACACGTGTTATCATTGCGCGTAATACAGTAGACTACGTTCTGCCCCTTTTCTTTTTAGATGAGCCGTATTTGTATATTCGCTGTACCCATATAGGTACTAAAAGTTTTGAACTGGAACAAGTAATAGTCAATGAAAAAGATGGACAGAAAAAACTCATTGCTAAAGGTGGCACAGTTATGGTTACTTACAACTATAAACTCAATCAATCAGTGGCTATACCAGATAGCTGGCGTGAGCAATTTTTACAACATGAGAAGTACATTGAAACCAAATAATACTGCATGCAACCTCAAAAACTACTTATAGTATTTAATCCTATTTCAGGAGATAATATAGATAAGGACGAAATCGAATTACTTATTAAAGTCTTTTGTGACGAACAACGTATAGACTTTTCCATCTACAAAACAACAACTGATCAAAAAAATGATCAAAAAGTTATCTTAAAATATATAGAAAACGAACACCCTGATGCAGTGGTAGCTGTTGGAGGAGATGGAACTGTAAGCCTGGTAGCAAATCTGCTCATTGGTAAAGCTATTCCTATGGGCATTTTACCATTGGGATCAGGTAATGGATTGTCTAAAGACCTGAAGATTCCTCAGGAAACAACAGAAGCCTTACACATAATTCAAAATTTTCAGATTCAAACTATTGATACACTTACAATCAATAGGCTCCCTTGTGTACATATCGGAGACATAGGTTTTAATGCGGTTATTGTAGACAGGTTTACAAAAGACGAAGGAAGAGGTCTTACAACGTATGCCTGGAATACTGTAAAAGAATTTACTGACTACCAGCCTAAACCATACAAAGTAGTCACTGATAATGGTGAATTTGAAGGCACTGCCTTTATGATTGCATTTACCAATGCTAATGCTTTTGGAAGTAATGCTACTATCAATCCTACGGGAATTATCAATGATGGACTATTTGAAATATGCATTATTAAAGAATTTCCGAAACTGGAAGGTGTTGGAATCTTATATCGTCTTCTAGTAGGCGATATAGACCAGTCTATGCACTATGAAATTATTCAATGCACCAAAGCATCCATCAGCAATCCGGATTTAGAGCTAATTCAGATCGACGGTGAACCAATTGATGCAACAGAAACTGTAGATATATCTATTAATCCAAGCAGTTTACATATTATTGTTCCCTAATTTAGCTTTTTTCTAAATACCTCCTGATTAGCTCCAGAATTATTTGCAGGTTCCAGTACATGCAACCATAATTCCTGATTCTTATAATAATCGAGGCGGAAACATCCTTTTTGCGCATGGGTAAATGAAGCCTTCCCCCCCTTGTGCACAAAGGATGTCTTACTTCCAGATCCACTTACAATGAAGTGATTATCATGCTGATGAAAATATTGCAGGTTATGGTCATGGCCTGCTGCATAAACAATATTTCTGTATTTCTTTAGTATACTCACTAATTTACGACGCATTCGTTTGTAAGGAGGAAATGACATATCTTCGTATGCACCAAAAAAGCGTCTGTAAAGAGGGTAAAGTGATCCTGCAACCGGAAGCGGAAAATACAATTTACCATGCAGAGCGGTTAATGGAAACAAATGGTGCTTTAACGTAAACCTACCTCCATGCAAGGCATTACTAAATAAAGGATGGTGTCCGGCAATAATTACCTGTTTTTCAGCCAAGGACTCAAGTGCTTGTTCCAACAACTCATAAAAGTGCATTTCACTTTGCGCTTCACATCCTGCAGAAATCCCGATCGGCTTATAACCTCTTTGTACCCACCATTGGGTATTGATCACTATCAAATACAAATTCTCATGTAGCTTAATTGTTTTCGGTCCCGGACATCCGTTCGAAGGCAAAAAAACATCTACTCTATTGGTGTAGTTCTCGATATACTTTTCCTGCCTGATTACATATTCAAATCCATTTGCTCTCCCTCGATTCCAGTCATGATTTCCAGAAAGAAAAATGAGTCTTCCATCAAAATTTTTAAACAGATCCAGTTGAGCAGTTAGTCTGTCTTCTGAGATTTTACGTAATGCACTATGTTTGGTTGGTAGCCCTTTAGGATAAACATTATCTCCCAAAAAAATCACAGTAAGATCTTGTTTGTATATACTGATTTGTTCATGAATCAGATGAAGTATAGGATCCTTTCCATCCAGACTGGGATGTCCTGCATCTCCTATCAGCAATATAGAATGACTTAACAAATCTGTTTGAGGAGGCTCTTGCTGCTGCCACCTATTTTCTGCTTCGCTGTAATATGGTAGTCTGCTATACCAATAATCCCGATCCCGTAAAAAAGCAAAAGGCATAATATACTTTATTGAATTGACATAATACCGTACCAAACACTTCCACAAAATGTATTCCTCATCATTCTGCGAATGTATAAAAATCAAAAAAGGTTATGGTATAACCATAACCTTTTTCAATTAGTTAAATACGAGCAACCTAAAAGAGCGTCTAGCATAGAAAGTAGTGCCTTCCGGGCTAAAACTTACTCTTTCAAACCAATAATAATACTTATTTATAGAAAACTCAAAAAAAAGTTTTTTTTAATACAAATTTCTTGTCAGAACTGAAAAACAACACTTTAAGACGTATTTCATAAAAAATAAATTTCAAATTAACACACACACAACGAGAAAATATTTTTAAATCTTTATTATCTACTATCCCATACTTCTCATAAAATCACGAAAGTAACAACTACATACCTGCATATACCGAAAGAATCTTAATAAAAATAATAAATAACAACATTATTAAATAAGACATATAAAAAAATACAAAACATTGCCATATTTAATATATTTCACTAGAATAAAAAGATATAATTTCAACAACATTTAAATAATTCTTAAACCAAATACACTACAGTATCTTATCTATTTTTTCTCTCAAAGAAAATATATAAATCTATTTGGGCATAAAAAAGCCTGGCTTTACCAGGCTTCTTAACAACGAAATTATTTATATTGTTTATGCTATTACCGATTTTTACTTGCTTTGATAGCCTCATTAATATCTTCTACACGTTGTCCATTAATTCTTCCAACAACAAATGCGCCTGTAACCCCCATACGCTGTAAATCGTTCTTTAACTTTTCAGCTTTTCTATAGTCGCGAAATTTCGCAAAAGTAAATTTACGGGTAGCATCACCTTCCTGACGTAAGGCGGCTAATTCAGCCTGATAGTCATCTAAACTAAAATCTTGAAAAGCACCTAATTGTACTTCAAAAAACACGCCTTCTTCTATTTCAGGCTGTTGTTCAACCAATATATCATTTGCTTTCTGTAGTGTATCGACCTTGGATTTTACTTTTTTCAGCTCTTCAGACTGAGCTGCAAATTCTTTGTGTTCTTTAGCTATCGGGCCAAATAATGGAGCCTTGAAGTGTGAAAATAATATATAACCAATTCCTGCAAATGCCAGTACACCAAAAATAATAGCTAAAGTCCTTAATGTTCCGGCAGATGATTTTAAGTTATCATTTTCCTTCTGTAAATCTTCGTTCTCATCCTCTAATTCACTAGAAGATTTAGTAGAATAATCCTGACTCGATACAAAATCTTCTTCTTCGGATTGATACGATGAACTGGTATCACTCTCAGAAGGATAATCATAATTATATAATCTATATTCTTTCGCCTCTTCGTTTTGTTCAGAATCCCGGTTATAGTCTTGATCTGGTAGCATCGCTGTGTATTTAAATTTAGAACGAACTGATATTCAGACGCATAATTACAGGAAATTTCTGTTAAATTCAAAATTTGATTATACTTTTATTAGAACCAAAAGGTTTAACAATTATAGTTCCTATCAATAATTACGGCCATAAAATACAATTATAAGGCAAAAATTACACTATAAAGACAGTGCTGTAAAAAAAATCCGGTTACATATGTATTGCTTGATTACGCTAATTCTTTGATTAATTTCTTCATATCTTCCAGTGAAGTAGCCGGAAAGTTTGCAATACGGACTTGTTTATCCTTATATGCACCATACCCGCTTCCTATCACCAATCCTTTTTCCTTCAAAGAAGTTATTTGTTCAGAAGGATTCGCTACTTCTGCAACAATCACAGTTTGTGATCTGTGAGCTGGATTTTCAACAGCAGGACGGAATTTCTCACTATGTTCAAGGAACTGATACAACAAAGTAGCCTTTTCTTCTGTTTCCTGCCTGATTTTCTGTATCCCTGTAGCATTCATATCTTCCACAACCTTTCCCAAAAGATACATTCCGAAAACATTTGGAGTAGCTGGAGTTTCATAGTTCTGATAGTTTTTCCATAAGGAAGGCAAGCTATGATGTGTACCTATATACTGTCCTTGCTGTCTCAGTTGTTCTGCTTTCTGCAAACAAGCTTCATTCACAATCCATACACCCAAACCTGCTGGCAAACCAAAAGCCTTTTGTACAGAAAAGAATGCTGTATCTACAAGACTCCAGTCAAGATCCGGATAAGGAGCAGAAGAAACGACATCCACAGCAACAATCTTACTTGGGTATGTTTTCTTAAAGTTATGAATATCAGTCACTGGCATAGAAACACCCGAACTCGTTTCATTATGTGTCAGACAAATCAATTCGGAGGAATCAGATACTGCATGTTGTGAGATATCAAAACCCTGTCCAAAAGGAGCTTCAAATTTCTGTGCTTTCTTACCTAGTTCAACAGAAAACTCATAAAAACGCTTTGAAAAAGATCCATTCACAAAATGAGTTGATTCCTTCTCTGCACAGTTCTGAATAATTCTTTCCCAGATTTCAGTTGCAGATCCCGTAAATAATATAGCTCTGTCTGCAGGAATGTTCAACAGTTCTCGAAGCTGCTCTACAGCAAACTGGTATATACTACGAAATTGTTTGCTTCGATGTGAAATAGAACCAATCTGCTCGCGAATAGCTTGTTGTACATGTGATTCAAATGTAGGATATAGCTGAGCAGGACCGGGAGTGAAGAATATTTGCATTGATCAATAAGTGTGTATAATAATAGGATTACAAATATTGGAAATAGAAATGAGATAAGTTTGAGACCAGAAAAAAAATACTAACTATGTTACTCAACAACAGCTTTTTTTGCCTTTCGCTGACTGGTAATTATAATCACAGCACAAATAATGATTGCAGCAGCAATTAATGACTTATCAGTCAATTTCTCGCCAGCAAATGCCCATCCCAGCAACATAGCCACAACAGGATTCACATAGGCGTAAGTAGAAGTAATATGAGGAGGCGCATTTTGTGCAAGCCAGGCATAAGCAGTAAATCCAATCCAGGAACCAAATACAATCAGATAAATCAGAGACCAGCCAGCCTTTGGGGTCAGATCATTCCACATAGCTAGTGTTGGCTGCTCATAGAAAAAACTAAAAATCAGTAAGAGTATGCCACCAGCAAACATTTGCATAGATGTAGCCAGTAGCTGAGAGGGGTGTAAAGGCAGTCGTGGAGCCAACAAAGTAGCAGTTCCCCAGGAAGCTACCCCAATCATAACAATAACTACCCCTACCCAGTTGAGTGATAACCCTGACGATAAACTAGTTGGACCAATCAACACGAGAAATCCAATCAGGCCAATGCCCAAACCTGCTATGGTAGGTATACTAGGTTTTTGTTTATTAAATGCAAGCCAGTTGAGTATAACTATCCAGAGAGGCAACATAGCTGTTAACAAAGCTCCTATTCCGGAAGGAATTAATCTCAAAGCAATGGCTAATCCACCATTGGCTACAGCCAGCAACATGAAACCTAATAAAGTGGCAGAACGCCAATGTTTAAATTCAGGAACAGAACCACCCGAGCGAAATCTGGCAAACAAATATAATAATCCTCCCGCAATTACATTTCGGATACCCGACATCAGCAAAGGAGGCATTACTTCTGTCATGAAGTGGATAAAGAGATACGTACTTCCCCAAATAATATAAACCGCCAGCAACGCCAACACGATTTGCATACGTGTAGGTTGTGGGGCTGTAATAACAGTCATGTAGAAACTTTTGTATGGTAAAACCCAGATTGATCTTAGTCTAAAAAATTTTCTTACACAGAGTGTAGAATCAAGAAAATGATAGTCTCCTTCTCTCAAAATGACAGAAGGAGACTAGTTCTACTAATATAACATTCTGAACTTAATGGTATGAGCTATATTTTTAAGTTCAGTAATTACCTCTTTATTGTAAGCTTTATCTATATCTGTGATCACATATCCTACATCTTCACGTGTGTTTAAATATTGTCCACGGATATTGATGTGATAGTTAGCCAAAATACTGTTGATCTGAGCTAGAATACCTGGTACATTTCTATGGATATGAATCATCCGATGTGCATCATTCAAATCGGGTAATTGAATATTCGGGAAGTTCACACTACCAAAAGTATTTCCTTTATTAATGAAATCCAGTAGTTTACCAGGAACAAAGTTAGCAATATTCTCCTGAGCCTCTTCTGTACTACCTCCAATATGTGGAGTCAGCAACACATTGGGCAAACCTCTTAGTTCATTAATAAATTCTTCATTATTGGTTTTAGGCTCATAAGGAAACACATCCACTGCAGCACCTGCTACTTTGCCACTTTTCACAGCATTCACTAAAGCAGGTACATCTACAATATGTCCACGAGACAGATTCAGGAAGATTACCCCATCTTTCATACGTTCAAATTCTTTCGCACCGATAAGATTAGCATTCTCTTTTCGTCCATCAGTATGCAAGGTAATTACATCACATATTTCCAATAGCTCATGTAGTGTCTTACAACGTTGTGCATTTCCTAAAGCAAGTTTTTCAACCAAATCATAGTAGTATACTTTCATTCCTAAGGCTTCTGCTACAACAGATAGTTGTGTGCCTATATTTCCATATCCTACCAGTCCTAATTTCTTTCCTCTGATTTCATAGCTTCCAATAGCAGACTTATCCCACTCTCCTCTATGCATTTTATTGCTTTTTTCAACAATCTGACGCATCAGAATAATCATTTCTCCAATCGCAAGTTCTACCACAGACCGGGTATTGCTATAAGGTGCATTAAAGGCAACAATTCCTCTCTCCTGACAAGCTTTTAAATCAATTTGATTGGTCCCAATACAAAATGCTCCTACACACATAAGTTTATTGGCGTTCTCTAAAACCTTTTTGGTGACCTGGGTTTTGCTTCGAATACCCAATACACTTACATCACGGATACGTTCGGCTAATTCATCCTCATCCAAAGCACCTTTAACCATCTCAACTGTAAAACCTTGCTCTTGAAATAATTCTTTGGCTTTAGGATGAATATTTTCCAGTAGCAGAACCTTGATACGGTTTTTAGGGTAAGATAAACTGGCAGGAAGTTTATTTACAAACAAGAACTCATCCAGGCTTGGTGTAATATGATCAGCATTAGCAATTACTTTTCCTCGCTCGACATTTTCTGTAAATGCATAAAAACGATTGGCTAATCCAGCTTCTTTAATTTCGTAATCTGTATACCCATCTCCTATCACATATACATCACCCTGTAAATTAAGTTTACGCATTAACTCAGGCTTGCCTTTATCCTTAGCCAATGGGTTTTCGGCATCAAAGCCAATAATGTTTCCACTGTCATCAAATAAAAATGTATTGGCATACACATTTTCAGGTTTGATGCCTAAAGCTGTAACAATAGGAACGATGAACTCACGAAATCCACTTGAAATAATCAGAATGCTATCGGCAAATTCATTTAAAAAATCACGATTTCTTTCAAAAGAATCAGACACTTTACCACTAAGGACGGCAATTAACTCAGGAAGATGATCTTTGTGTGCCTTTAACAAGTCAACCCGACGTTGAAGTGCTTCGCTAAAAGAAATATCTCCATTCATAGCCAACTCAGTAACCTGATGAATTTCACGAAGAATATCTTCCCGTTTTGGATTTCCCTGCAGTGAAATCTTTCCCAACTCATCCATTGCTTCCACTTTTGTAAATGTACTGTCAAAGTCAATGATAAAGTACTTTTGTTCTTTTGTAGGTATTTCAACCATGATTGTTTTTGGTTATGTATTGGACTCCAAGTTTAATTCGGCAAAAGAGGTATCTATAAATTCACTTTTTATATAATTCTAAAATAAAATGGTATCTATTCAAGATAAATATTCCAAATATTGTATGATTTCCAATCAAGTGGCAATTTCTCTCATTCTGGGGAGAAGTGCAAACCAAACCTGTAAAAGTGTTTTTTCGTAAACATTCACTTATATCAGCAAAACAATATATTTACAAAAAAATTCAGAATCAGGAATCATGCAGATTCCGCTTAAAGTTTGGTAGTCAAAATTACTCAAAAAAATAATATAACTAGGATTATCTACTCTCAACTATTTTAGCAGTTAGCAAAACATGGGAGTAAGTAACTGGATGCATATTGAATTTATAGTTTATATCATATAAAACATTAACGACTTAGCACTAACGCCTAATTCATTTTATGAACAAATACTTTATCATCGGCATTGGCGGTACAGGCATGCGCTGTCTGGAAGCATTCATTCACACGTGTGCAATGGGCATGTTTGACAATAGCGAAATTAACCTTCTGGCTCTGGATACAGATCTGGAAAATGGCAATTTTGCCCGTTTACAGGAGCTCGTGGATGCCTATTTAAAAACAAAAGGAGAAAACAAAACACAGACCCCACATGCTGACACTTTTTTCTCAGCGAAAATTAATTTTTATAAGTTCTCACCTGACTATTCCCGCACTGAAACCAGCAGTTTCCAACGTATAGCAAAGACTAGTTATGCAACTGAGACAGAGAGAGATCTAGCCAACTTATTATTTACTGATAATGTTCAGGCTTTTGATCTTAAACATGGGTATCGGGCTCAGACCCATCTGGGCTCCATGTTGATGTATCATGCAATCATTGATGAAGTCAATAAAAACCCAGGAGGCAACATGTCTGCCTTTATTGATGAGTTATACAATGCCAATACAGCAGGCAGTGTAAAATTATTTATCATGGGATCTGTTTTCGGAGGTACAGGCGCATCTTCTATTCCTGTTATGCCGGCTGCATTGGATACTGCTGTCAGAAAAAGACATCAGGGAAAAACATTGGATAAACTCTTTGTAGGAGCAACTTTACTGACTAGTTATTTCTCGTTTATATCACCTACTCAGAATTCACGCGAACTTCAGAAAATCGTTGCTGACTCCAAAAACTTCTCTATGAACTCGCAGGCAGCTATGATGTTTTATGAAGATGACCTGAGTGTACGACGTACCTATCAGAAGTTCTATATGTTGGGTACCCCAACCAATGATTTTACAACACCACAGGCAGAGCCAGATACTATCACAGGTGGCAATCGCCAGCGCAACGACTCTCATTATATTGAACTTTTCTGTGCTTTTGCCGCCTATGACTTCTTTAAGAATCCAGATGCAGATTTACAAAAAATTAAAGATGATAAGGCAAGTGGTGTACAATACTATTTTCGCTCTATTGATGACAGTCAGAAACTTGATTTCAAAGATTTTCTTCCCGAAAATGAAGCATCCAATATCTTTCTTAAAAAACTAACACTCTTTACTGCCTTTTCCTTCCTGGTAGGTTTAGATAATACCGATTTCTTTGCCTCAGCACAAAGAGGTGATCTCAAAAATATAACAGGCTATGAAGATATAACAAAAGTTGAGTTAGATGCACTATTAAAATATATGGGATTATTTCATTTCCGTTTCTCCAATGATGAATTACGCGAAGGATGGCTTCGTCAGGTATGGCGTTCTGCTGGTGGAGGAGAGCGTTTTATGTATAATCCTGAGATGTTTGGTGCCACTACTGTACGAGATCTTCGAAAATTTGAGTTTAATAAATTGTTTTCCAAGAGCAGCGAGTATCAGAGACATAATTTCAGTGTCAATTTCCTAACCAGTCCTTTTGACCGTTTTAAAGAGACATTTGTTAAAGAAACATCTGATGGGGCATTTGCGAACAAGAGTGAAAAACTGATTAAGAGGATGTATGATACACTTGTTAAGTTATATAGTTTTTAAACTCATAATTAATAGTAAATTAAGTCCATCTGTATCTTTATTCACTATTAATTAGTTACAACAAATGACCTCCAAACAATACTTTCTAACGCAATCTATTATCCATCTGGCATTAATGATGGGGCAGATTTTATTCGCTATTGTAACTTTTTACATAAGTCAAACTTCGCTTTCGTCAGGTAATGAGGAATTAAAACAAACCTTTACTTACCTTGTACCTTTAGTAGCATTGATAGGCATAGCAGCTGCATTTCTATTGTTCAATATTCTATTAAAAAAGGCCAGAGAAAAATCCAGTCTTAGTGAAAAAATATCAGCATATGGAACGGCAATGATTGTTCGATATGCACTACTGGAGGCTCCATCACTGTTAAGTATCATTGCTTTTTTCCTTACTGGAGACTATACATTTCTCTCAGTATTCGGTATTGTTATCATTCTGTTTATCTTCCTCCGCCCGTCAAAAGATAAGTTAATTCAAGAACTTGAGTTAGATCCCAATGAAGAAATACTGATTAATACTCCAGATGCAGTAATCATGAAAAGAAATTTAAGTAGTAAGGATTAGCTTATCGATCAGAAAGAACAAATCAATTTGTAAACTCAGTAATTAAAAATATGCCCAAATCACTTCTCATTCAAAGTTCACAGGTCCGTAATGGAGATCGTGGTAAATGGAATAAATTTGATCAGCAAAAACCTTATATACAAGGCATTCAGACAGGAGATGTAGCTACTCAGGAAATTGATGCGGTTACACTCAATACGATGATATCGGGAGTTCCCACTCCCTGGGCCAGAGCCAGATTGTTTGGATTTGCATTAAAATACACCCAGGAAGATCCCAATATAAAGACAACAGGCTTAATCAAATTTTACAATTCTCTCATTGCAGAATGGAAAGGCCTGATTGCCTGCATGGCATTATTTCCCAATCGAATCAAGATTGCATCCCCCTTACCGATGGACGTACAGAATATCAACGATCTGTACTCAATCCCAACGTCTCTGGGAAGGATGCTTTTTGATGATACAGATCTGTGGACAGAACCGGATTCTTTGTCAAGAAATGATCCCAATGCAAAACCTGCGGTCCAACTTATTTATTACAATGGAAAACTTATTGGTGGAACGTCTCCTTATTCCTTAGCTTTTCCAGCGGCCTCTTATACTAATTTACCGGACTCGGGAGATATCGGGTGGTATCGCAATGGAAAATTTGATGATCCTCTAGTATATGGTAATCTTGGAGCAGATGACCTGAAGAAATTGTTTCTTTTGGTTAAAACAATGGCGGCAAAGATCCCTTCTTTTGAACAAAAAATTAATCAAAACAGACAAGGAAAAGTAGCACTTTCGTTACTAGGTCTTCGGGAATTTACGGAGAAATTTGCTCAGGATATAAAAGCTAAGGCTCCTAATATTGAAGAGAGTGGTACACTTGATGGTGAATTAAATTTTGCAGCACCTTATCAGGAGCTATTTGCAGTAAAATCTGGCTATTATTTCCTCAATGGAGTATTTTATCTGAATGATCCAGGTAGCGGGGCAGTAGAAATTGATCCAAAATCATTACTTCTGGATTCAGAAACGCTATCTCAGTTCTTTCTGGAAGATGAAACTCAGCCTTTGGATAATGCAGCAGTATACTATCTGAAAGCAAGGGATCTGAGTCGAAATGAAGACTTATACTTCCCATTACCGCTGAGCCGTTCTGCAATTCTATTGTTTCAGAATAATCTGGCAGATCTGCTACAAGGCAAAAAAGACTTTCATCAGATCTATGCAGAATTGAAACCCAATGAGTATCGTCTCAAGGTGCGTTTCAGGTTATATGTAGGTGATAAGCATATGACTCCTATTGAACGTGAATATAAGATTGAACCAATGGACACAGGGAAACATATAATTCTATGGCCTAATTTTATTTCTGAACATTGGCAGCAATATTATTTATACAATGAAATCCCAGCGAATGATACATCGATTAAGATAGTACCCTTTTTTAAACGCTGGGAAAATCCCTGGAAAATTATCACCAATGACAAAAAACAATTTGTCTATGGAGAAGGGATGTCGACAGATGAGTTTAAATTTATCAATGATAATGGATTACCCGAAAAACGCCTGGAAGGAGATAAACTGATATATTATCCAATTGGCAAATCAGGTGATATCCATAAATATGAAATCTACCGTTTTAATCAACCATTAGCCGGTTTGGAAATCCGGAAAAACATTGGTGGATCAGATCAGGTGATTGGTTATCTGATGACTAAAAATGCAACAGAAACCTTCAAAGATCTTTCAGGTACACACACACCAGAATATATTCGTAATCGTAGAGCAACAGTCGGAATTGATTTTGGTTCTAACAACTCTTGTCTAAGCTATTCTACAGATGGAGTAGTTAAACCTTTTACCTTTAAAAACAGACGTGTATTTTTAATGGGAGCTGAAACCATTAATGGTGATAGCAAATTTGCATCTTTACACGAGATGTATTTTTTCCAGAATGAAAGCATCATGAATGGGCAACTTAAAACCTGGGTTCAGCAACACAATCGTTTGAGTGTTGTTCCAGGTAAAGAAACCATTGAAATTTCTGGTGGAGTACCTATTTTCGAACCTAACATCCGGGTTCTGGCAATGGAAAAATCCTTTATGCGAACCAATGCTGGTGAACTGTACTACAGCCTGAAATGGGAAAATGATGATGCTGGTATGCATCGCAAGGAAGGATTTTTGAAAACCTTATGGCTGACAATGTGTGCAGAATTATATGAAAATCAATATGCACCTTCTGTTATGCGTTGGTCATATCCAGGAGCTCTGTCAAAAAAAGATCAGCGTTTATATAACACTATGTACGGAAACATTGCCCAGATTACACCTATACGCAATGTTCCCACAGCTAATCTTGAACAACCTCTTACTGAAGCAGAAGCAGTTTGCAACTATGCTCTTAGCAAAGGAGGATTAGCATTTTATGGTGACAATATGATGATTGGGGCAGATGTGGGAGGTAGTACCTGTAACGTACTTTTAGTGGCTCGTGAAAAAGGACAGGATGGAAGTTATGCACCACGACTGGTTAAGCAAAGTTCTCTGCGAATGTCAGCTGGTAAACTGGCAGAAGTAACCTTAAAATCATCTCAGGTACGTGAAGCTATCTATTATTTTGCTACCTCAGGCATTGCCAATATCAAGGTAATGGGCATTGAGGAAATGCGTAATAAACCGGAAGTATCACCCTATTATCTAAATACGATTCTAGATCGTCTGCGTGGTGAAGATTTTGACAAATTCTATAAATCATTAGCTCAGTCAGGGTCTCCGTATGTTAACAAAGCAGAAGCAAGAGCTATTTTTGCTATTCCAACCTTTATTTGTGGAACTGTATTGTTTTATTCTGGTATGTTGGCAAAGAAAACAATTCAGGATCGTAATCTTACAGGTATCAACACCTTTGAGTTCTTTCCATTTGGAAAAGGAGGCCGTATGTTTGACTGGCTGGAAAGCTTTATTGGAAAACAAGATACACTTTCTTATTATAACAATTGCTTTAAAGCTGGGTTTGGAGAAGGTTCTGACACTATCCGCCTGGTAAAACGTGATGAAATACGTCAGGATAATAAGTCAGAAGTTTCATTTGGTTTGTCAGCAGAACGAAAAGTAGTAGTTGATGAGAATAGCAGAGAAACAGCCGATATTGTAGGGGAAGAAGGATTTGTATTCAATGGTCAAACCTTAAAAGCAAGTGATTCTGTAACTACTCAATATCTGGAAAAGATTGAGCAGTTTGATCAGATACCTTCCAACTTTGCTAACTTTGAGAAGTTTTTGGATGTCTTCTTAAATCTGGCAGGCCCTAATGACGCAGGTATCATTGAAAATACCCAGATGCTAAAAAGTAAACTACCTGAAATTCGAAGAATGCTGCTGAACTATGTTACTTATGATCCTGAGTATATTAATGCCCGAACCTCTGGTCAATTCGACTATAAACACTCTATTCTGGTGCTTATAGCAATGTGTTTTTTAGACCGTATTCTGATTCCAGACTTATTTAAAGGATAGTTTATTTAGATTTGGTAGAATAGCTCTGGGATATCCTAGAACTATTCTACTTTTAAAGCTATTTATTCTTTCGCCACATACAATATAACAAAAGATAAATGACTAAACTGGTTAATGTAGAATAGATCAAAAAATCCCTCCGCCAATCAGGTAGCATAGATGCTTTTATAGCCGGACCTGAATTAGCCCAGCCAATAAAAGCATCCGCGATAGGCAAAATACCAAAAAGATATTTTTTCTGATCACCAGAAGTCCAACCCACCCCGAAGCCTTCTATACTATTGCGTAAACCAACTGCCACATCACTTTCAGTGTGAACAGACATAACACGTAGTCCAACAACAGAAGCAGCCCCACCAATTCCCCAGATTACAGGTCCTGAATCAATATCACCAACCCCAAACTCTCCTTCAGGATATTCCCGGATACCAGGTAGCCCCAGTCTACGGGTAAGAAAAAACTGTTTATAACGTACAAACTGATTATTTGCAAATACAGAATCAATTTCTGGCAAAAAACAATTTATAAGACTCTGTGAAGAACCTCTGGCCCCTTCTTCGGGATATCCAGTCTGAGCATGTACATAATGTGGTATAAGTCCTGTTACTGTATCCAGTCGCTGTTGTACTTTCTTAATCCATTGTCGGGTCGCATATTGGTATTTAGGTTCAAATAGATGGTTATACATTGCCAATGAGGTTACACAGATAACCATATCAGCAGGCCAGGCCTGGTTAGCATAGGATGTAGCAAAAGGGGTTTCACTATCTTTTATAAATCCAGCTATATTTTCACATCTGAGTTTGAATAATCGAATATTCTCTACACTTCTATCTACTGGCTTTTGCAATAACAATTTTCTACCCAATACCATATTACTCCATCCTGTATAAAAAGCACCATACTCTATTTCCTGGGCTTCACTGAAAATAGATTTTGCTTCATCAGACTCAATTCTCTGCACTACCCAATCCATTTCCTGTATTGCTTCTTTATAATATGGAGAGGAATACTTTAGATCTTTTACCAGATCATACCAGGTGAGTGCATACAGGGAATAGATAAAGAGAAATCCTTCCGGATATAATTGCTGCATTTGCTCACCAGCTTGATTCTTATGCAACTCCTCTTTTAAAAAATAAAGCTGATGCAATACATCCTGATTAATTACACCATCTGGTGTCCTATTCAATTCAGGTCGAAAGCCTAATCGAATGTTTACGTATAGTAACAAGGCTATACAGAGTATCAGGAAAAAGGAAAATAGAATTTTAAAAATTTGTTTCAATTCACATTAAATTTTTAGGTCTCGGTGTTTCGCAAAATATACAATATTGCATAATTAAATTTTACTCCATTGTGCATAAGCTACATTATATTCTTATTTTCCCTTGACATTCAGGTTTATACATTTATTTTAGCATTTCATTTTTCTCAGCTTTAAACACCTATTCTTATGAAAAGAAAAGCGTCTGCCGTTTGGAACGGATCGTTAAAAGAAGGTAAAGGCAATCTGACCACGCAAAGTGGTGCCTTAAAACAACAAATGTATTCATTCAATACTCGCTTTGGAGAGGATGGTACAGTGGGCACCAATCCAGAAGAATTGATAGCAGCAGCTCATGCCGGATGCTTTACAATGGCAACAGGAGCCACACTCAATGGAGAAGGCTATATTCCGGAAGAACTATCAACTGAGGCTACGCTGGACTTAGTATTTGAAAATGGAGGATACACAATCAAAGGTATTCACCTGGAATTAACAGGAAATGTTCCAGGGATTGATAATACAAAGTTTCAGGAAATTGCTCAAAATGCTAAAGCTAATTGTCCTGTATCCAAAGCATTAAGTGTGCCTATTACCTTGACTGCATCTCTTGTAGCAGAAAAAGCCGTTTAAGAATCTGATTATTTTTAAGTGCATAATTTTGACTAACAATTCTATTTAGCCTAATTATGCACTTAAACTTTTCTACCTATTGTATCTCCTGTATTTCGATCAGTAACTATTATTGTAAAGTAAAGTAGCATTCCTACAACATCTAGTTCTACCCCTCAACAACTACAAACTACCTCTCAGCTAGAATACAATCTGGTTTTCCATAAATCAAAGGCTCAAAAACACTGATACTCAAGCTTATCAATATCCTTTCTAGTGTTCAGATGTATGTTTTCCCAAGAAGTAGAATAAAAAACAACTGCAAAAGACATAATTATATAGATAAGCCAGAATATAGAATGCTACCTATAGCCTCTAAAAATAACCTACAGCAGGATTTTATAAATTAAGTAATGTATGAGTCAAAACAAGTCTCAATAGAATATCTTTCCTCAAATAAATTCTCACCTAAAAATACATGGGCATTATACTCGATGCTCCTGAATTATTTTTCCGCACTAATCAATTTCTCTCATTGAAACTTACACAACTATATACCTGATACTCTACGAGTTGTATTCATAAAATTGGATAGTCAAATTTCTGTAATCAATTTTGCAGAAGAAACCAGTTCATTTTTCTAAACACACTCAAATGCTATGAAAAAAACCATTCTCTCTCTTCTATCATTATCTATTCTTTTTATTGGAGTTTCCTGTAAAGATTCCAAAGATCCAGAACCTCAGGTAACAGCATCAATAGGTGCCGGTGAGTCTCAGACTTTTCTCGTACGAAATGATTCCTTATGGGCTACAGGTGATAATGGATATGGACAGTTAGGTGATGGAACTACAACCAGTATTTCGACACCAAAATTAGTTATGACGAATGCAACATTAGGAGTAGCTGGCCTATATCATTCATTGATTCTTAAGAATGACAATACTCTCTGGGCTACAGGTGATAATGGATATGGACAGTTAGGTGATGGAACTACAACCAGTTCTTCAACTCCGAAACAAGTTGCAACGAATGTAAAAGCAATAGCAGCTGGTAGATATCATTCATTGATTCTTAAGAATGACAATACTCTCTGGGCTACAGGGTATAATGGATATGGTCAGTTGGGTGATGGAACTAATGATAACATTTCAACCCCTAAGCAAATTGCAACGAATGTAAAAGCAATAGCAGCTGGTAGATAT